>JANLHY010000420.1 GCA_024653795.1 Candidatus Brocadiaceae bacterium
GGCTGATATTACGGCTTCGATAACATTTCAAACAGGTTTTTGAGCCTCGATATGACTTCTTCAGGCGGAGTCAGGAAAGCCTCGCCGCTTTTCCTTAATTTTATCTCAAGTTCTTTTGTTTCCGTGAATTTTTTACCAATGATAATTTTTATGGGAATTCCAATCAGGTCAGCATCTTTGAATTTTACGCCAGGTCTCTGGTCTCTATCGTCCAGCAGTACGTCAATGCCTTCGTTATTGGTGAGGTCGTCATAGATAGAATTTGCTATTTTCATGCTATTTGGGTCATTAACATTAACGGGAATTATAATGACCTGGTACGGCGCCAATGAAAGTGGCCATATAATACCATTCTCATCATGCGATCTTTCAATGAGGGATGCAATGATACGGTTGACTCCAATCCCATAACATCCCATAATTAAGGATTTTCCTTTGCCATTGGCGTCCAGGAACTTGGCTTTCAGGGCGTCACTGTATTTCGTCCCCAGCTTGAAGACGTGTCCAACTTCAATGCCTTGTGAGACGTCGAGTTCGTGGTTACATTTCGGACATTTATCGCCCCTGGTTACGTAACGGATATTGGCAATCTGGTCAATCTTGAAGTCCCTTTCGGGATTCACATCTAATAAATGGGTGTCCGCTTTGTTGGCGCCGGTAACAAAATTGCGGAGTATGGATACGGCCTGATCGGCAATGATTTTTATCTTCAGTCCTACGGGGCCAGCAAACCCCACATGCGCACCCGTGACGTGTTCTATGGTGTTGTGGTCTGCAAGCGCAACGGTTTCTTGCCCAAGAACCCTGGTCAACTTGGTCTCATTGACCTCGTGATCACCACGCAGGAGGACGGCGACGGGTTGTCCTCCCGATATATAAATCATCGTTTTTACCATCTGTCTTGGATCTACCTTCAAAAAGTTGCTGACTTCCTGAATGGTATGTTTATTGGGCGTATGGACTTCTTTCATCGTTTGAAGAGTTATGAGGTTTTCCTGTGGTATTGGAGCTGTTTCAGCCCGTTCACGGTTGGCGCTGTAACCGCATTTCAAGCATCGGATTAGGATATCTTCACCCACAGGGCTTGGAACCATAAATTCATGGGAAACGTCGCCACCCATAGCGCCGGAGTCTGCCTCGACGACAATATAGTCAAGACCGCATCGGTCGAATATGCGGCAGTAAGCGTCATACATGGATTTATAACTCTTGTTGAGCCCGTCGTAATCCACGTCAAAGCTATAGGCGTCTTTCATAATAAATTCCTTGCTGCGCAGGACGCCGAATCGGGGTCTTGTCTCATCCCGGAACTTAGTTTGAATCTGGTAAAGAGTGATTGGAAATTGCCTGTAGGAATTCATCTCATTTCTTACGATATCCGTAATAATTTCTTCGTGGGTAGGGCCTAATGCGGTGGTTTTGCCATGTCTATCTTCAAATGTGATCAGGTCATCGCCAAATACCGCCAAACGGCCGCTCTCTTCCAGGAGGTCAAGCGGTTGTAATGCGGGGAGGAAGACTTCGACAGCCCCCGCCCGATTCATTTCTTTACGCACAATAGTAATGACTTTATTCAAGACCAGTGTTCCGAGCGGCAAATAGGCATAAGCGCCTGACGTGATTCTCCGAATAAGACCAGCGCGGATCATCAGTTTATGACTATCGATTTCCGCCTCTGACGGACTTTCCTTCAGTGTGGGGATCAGCGTTTGTGACCATTTCATCTGTTGTATATTCCTTAAAAAATTTCCAGTTTTTCCACATTCGCAAGGGGGATGAAGTAAGGCGAACTTAACTTCGCTTTACAGCGTGATGGAAAAGAAGACATTATAATTTTTTATCGCTTGCTTTCAAGGATTAAAATCATTTCGTGTAATGAGTTATCTGCCGCTGTTTCTTACCCAGAGGTTTGTAAGGGTTTACTTGAATTAAATATTTGACATGCTGAATTTTTTATTTATAATAACTTTCTCGTTGGTTTTTTGGGATTTTGATAGTATGGGGTTGATTTGATTCATTGATGGAGGTGAAAGACGTTGGTAAGAAGAACTATTTTAACAGGTTTGATCGTTAGTATCTGCGGGATAATGACCTATGTGTCTGCTGATGAGCCGCCAAAGCAGGAAAAAGAGAAGAGTGAATTGGCAAAGATAATGGATGAAATAGATAAAAGCTATAAGGCTGTTGAAGAAATATCAGGGTATTACAAATATAGC
>JANLHY010000424.1 GCA_024653795.1 Candidatus Brocadiaceae bacterium
CGCTTGTTCTTTTCCTTTTCTTTTCTATGGTAATACCAGCCATTCGACCTCCTTCTTTTCAGCCCGAACAAGTCGGAAAGTCCCCTCTTGGGAGGGGATTTAGGGGTGGGTAAGTCGGTAATTCGTGAATTGTGTATACGACTACGACCAAGGGACCCACCCCTAACCCCTCCCGAGAGGGGAATAAATTACCCCTCCCGAGAGGGGACTTGTTTGCTGGTTCAATCGTCTTCGATTGAACCTAAACATTTTGCAATTTTCATAATTTGGCACTAACTCAAAATCTACAGCCCCGTTCAAAACTTATGGTTCAATCTGCAAGATTGAACCAGCAAAAGGACCTCCACCCCCTCAAAACCCGCTTAAATAAAATGAAAATTCCTGAACAATAAAGGTATTGCAAACTGGCTGGATATATTTTCCGCTATCTTGTGTTTTAAGACATTACGGGTAAAATTATCATAGCATTTTTGGAAATAATTATGTCTGGAGGATATTCATGGCATTGGTAAGCTTGCAGGATGTAAATATCGGCTTTGGAAGGCCTTTATTGATTGAGCATGCAAATTTGCAGATAGAACGGGGTGAAAAGGTATGTCTTCTTGGTCGAAATGGTATCGGCAAGTCTACCTTGCTAAAACTGATCAATGGTGACCTGATCCCCGATTCAGGTGAGATTGTCCGTCAAAAAGGGATGCATACCGCCTATCTTTCCCAGGAAATTCCCAAAGAATTACATGGCACCGTATTCAATATAATATTCGATGGGTTTGGGGTGTTAGATCGTTGTCAATCCACACAAAATATAGATCATGGGTGGAAAAAGCACCATCGGGTCGAAAAGGTACTTTCGCAGATGCAATTAGATGCGGATGCAGAGTTCACTACACTTTCTGCCGGTCTCAAACGCCGGGTGTTACTTGCCAGGGGATTAGTATGTGATCCCGACATTCTGTTACTTGACGAGCCGACCAATCATTTAGATGTTGATTCGATCGGTTGGCTAGAGGAGTTTTTCCTGCGTTATGGTGGAACGATACTCTTTGTTACCCACGACCGTACGTTCCTGAAGAAGCTGGCCACCCGTATTATTGAACTTGACCGGGGAAGTCTTTCGAGCTGGGCGTGTGATTATGAGACCTTTCTGGTGCGCAAGCAGGCAGTCCTTGATGCAGAAGAGAGTCAACAGGCTGTTTTCGATAAGAAATTAGCGCAGGAAGAGATATGGGTCCGGCAGGGAATCAAGGCCCGGCGTACCAGGAATGAAGGGCGGGTACGGGCGCTGGAAGATATGCGTAATGCCCGACGGGAACGGCGTCAGGTCATGGGCACGGTGCGCATGCAGACACAGGAAGTTGAACGCTCCGGTGCACTCGTGATAAAGGTTGAAGATGTCACCTATAGCTATGATACCAAACCGGTTATCAGCGGCTTTTCCGCAGCGATTATGAGGGGTGACAAGATCGGTATTATTGGTCCCAACGGGTCGGGTAAGACCACCCTTCTTCGGCTTCTGTTAGGCGAATTGAGTCCCCAGCAGGGCACCGTACGCCAGGGTACCCGTCTCAACATTACCTATTTCGACCAGCTTCGCTCTCAATTGAAAGAGGATAAATCAGTTTATGATAACGTAGGGGATGGGAACGACGTTGTTACCATTAACGGTAAATCACGCCAGGTTATCAGTTATTTGCAGGATTTTCTGTTTTTTCCCAATCGTGTACGCGTCCCTGTGAATGCCCTTTCGGGTGGAGAACGCAACCGTCTCCTTCTGGCTCGGCTATTTACCAGGCCGTCCAACGTCCTTGTAATGGATGAACCCACGAACGATCTGGACATAGAAACCTTAGAGCTGTTAGAAGAATTGCTTTTAGACTATCAGGGCACACTCCTCCTGGTCAGCCACGATAGAACCTTCCTCAACAATGTAGTAACCAGTACCTTTGTGTTTGAAGGGGAAGGGAAGGTGAATGAGTATATTGGCGGTTATGACGATTGGCAGCGCCAGAGCGAAGTAAAAAGGAAAGAGGTTGCTGCAAAAGTTTCGGCGAAGGCAGAATCGGTACTCAGGCAGTGCGAACGGCCCCGCAAGCTTAGCTTTAAGGAACAACGTGAACTTGAAGCCTTGCCACAGCGGATTGAAATCCTGGAAACAGAACAACATCAATTGTATCAAACCATGAGCGACCCCATGTTTTACCAAAAGGGGAAAGATGAGATTGCGAATGTCAAGGACAGAGTATCGTCCCTGGAATGTGAATTGGCTGAAGCCTATCAACGATGGGAAACATTGGAAAGCTCACAGAATATCGTAACTTTTTGACATTGCAAAATAACGACTCACTTGTATAATTTGATGGTGAGAAATTTCAAAGTAGCCCACGAAAAGACGCGAAAATAACCTCCCCCTGTCCCCCTCCGGAGGGGGATAAAGGGGGAGGATCGTACTTTTCGAGTGTTTCGTGGGTAATATGTTGCTGCCAAAGGCAGCCTATTTTATATCGTCATCTTTTGGGAGTCTGACCTATGACTTGGGGAAAAAAC
Organism: Candidatus Brocadiaceae bacterium; assembly: GCA_024653795.1. Taxonomy (GTDB): domain Bacteria; phylum Planctomycetota; class Brocadiia; order Brocadiales; family Brocadiaceae; genus Wunengus. Next base: position 2,545 of record JANLHY010000424.1, read on the forward strand.
ACGTCATTCAAATATGGGTGAGTGCGCTTACCGAAGTGGCGGCGCCATTTCCAGGTTGGGTGGATAAGGTATGGACTCTTTAAGGGCTACCCTTAGCACATTTCTCAAAATTGCAAGGGTACCTTTTACCTTGCAATGCACTTAGTTGTTCAGCAAAAATTATAACCTCCGTCCATTTCCAATTCCATCCTTCAGGAAAAGATACCGTCCCTTCGTCCAATAGTTAATTGGAAACTCCTTTTTTGTAACAGTTCACCGCCGAGAGCGCGGAGAACGCAGAGAAAACAAGATAAAACAGACAAAATTCCCGCAATTTTATTTTCTTCTCTCTGATAACATCTGCGATATTAGCGGTCTCTGCGGTGAGATGAACTATTACTTTGTTTTTGTTCATGTTCATGTTCAGGAATTTCAATCTGGTAGGGGCAATTCATGAATTGCCCCTACATGCAAATAAAAATAGCAGCCGAAGGCCTAGTTTAACAGGTTTTTTAAACGGAGGATGTAATTATGGTATCTCTATTAATTGATGGTAAAAAGGTGGAAGTAGAGTCTTCTCAAACCATTTTACAAGCAGCCCAAAAAATAGGAATTCATATCCCTACCTTGTGTCACGATCCACGGCTAGCCCCTTCCGGAGCCTGCCGCATGTGCGTAGTTGAGGTAACAGGCATGCGCACCTTGGCAGCCTCTTGCGCAACCCCTGTCTCAGAAGGTATGAAGGTCTCTACCCATAGCGAACCAGTAACACGTGCACGAAAACTCAATCTGGAACTTATCTGGTCTAACCATCCCAACGACTGTCTGACATGCGATAAGACAGGAGAATGTCAGCTTCAAAAACTTATGTATGAACACGATGTAAAGACATCACGGTTTGTAGAACAGAATCCGCCCTCAATACCTGACAATTCTAATCCCGGAATTTTTAGGGATATGAATAAATGCATCCTCTGTGGAAAATGCGTCAGGATTTGTGATGAGGTGCAAAACCAGCATATCTGGGCATTTTCAAACCGCGGCATGCAAACCTCAATTGCAACAGCCTTTGAAAAACCTTTAAAAGATGCCGGATGCGTGTTTTGCGGACACTGCGTTTCCGTTTGCCCTGTGGGCGCACTTATGGACAAACCAGCCGCAAAAAAAGGGCGTCCATGGGAAACCAGGAAAGTTCGTACGGTCTGCTGTTACTGCGGAGTGGGTTGCAGCCTTATGCTTCATGTAAAGGGGGGTGAAATTCTGAAGGTAACAGCCGATACCCATGATGCCCCAAATTATGGCAGCCTGTGTGTCAAGGGAAGATATGGATTCGAGTTTTATAAAAGCCCGGATCGTTTAAAGACCCCTTTGATTCGTGATCATATTGACCAGCCCTTTCGGGAAGCAAGCTGGGACGAGGCCATTAACCTGGTGACCAGGAAATTAATGGATATCAAACAGAAATATGGTCCAGACGCCTTTGGATGTCTCAGCTCCTCCAGGGGTACTAACGAGGAGAATTATTTGGCACAGAAATTTGCCCGTGCCGTAATGGGAACTAATAACATGGACAACTGTGCACGGGTATGCCACGCCCCATCAGTAACTGGGCTCAGGGCTGCATTAGGGAGTGGAGCAGCCACCAATTCTCTCGCTGACATTGAGGAAGCAGAAGTACTCATAGTCAGCGGTTCTAACACCACCGAGGCGCATCCTGTAGCTGCCTTAAAGATAAAAAAAGCGGTGCGGTTTCATGGGGCGAAGTTGATCGTAATAGACCCGCGCGAGATAGAACTCGTCCAGTATGCAACCGTGTGGCTCAGGTTAAAAGGAGGAACCAACGTAGCCCTTATCAATGGTTTGCTGCATGTCATTTTAAAAGAAGGGTTGGAAAACAAGGAATTTATACAGCAACGCACAGAGAATATAGA
>JANLHY010000431.1 GCA_024653795.1 Candidatus Brocadiaceae bacterium
AGGCCGGTAGATTACATAATCATTGATAGTGATGGAGATGGGAATTTTGATAATGTAATAAATACAAAAGGCAAATTTGGAGTCCCGACATGGGCGTATAATCCTGATTAGATTATTGGTTCTCCTGCTCAACGGCAGGCCTCTCTTTCGAGATGTTGGTAATATATTTTTCTGCACTTTGCATCTTCCAAAACCGATGGCCTATATATTTAATATAACACACGAGATCCTGCCGCCACCGATGGGCGACATAGAATACGTCTATAATGATGAACAGATCATCGTCGTAGACAAACCGGCAAATATGCTGTCTGTCCCCGGCAGAACTCCTGATAAAAAGGACTGCCTCATTCACCGTGTCCTGAAACATTTTCCTGAAGCGCGTATTGTTCACAGGTTGGACTTTTCGACTTCGGGCCTTATGGTTATTGCACAAAACCGGGAATCGCACCGCATACTGAGCCGTCAGTTTGAAAATCGGGAAACTGAAAAAACTTATGTCGCAAAAGTGTATGGTCAGCCCGAGCAAACAGCCGGTATGCTTAATCAGCCCTTGCGCTGTGATTGGGAGCGGAGGCCTCTGCAGATAGTTGATCACCGACTGGGGAAAAAGGCACTGACTCACTGGAGAATTATTGAACGGCTTGAAAACAGTTGCTTTGTGGAATTGTCTCCCACTACAGGGCGCACACACCAGCTACGCGTGCATATGCAGGCCATGGGTCATCCAATTCTCGGTGATGAGCTTTATGCCCATGAAGTCGCGTACTCAATGGCAGATCGCCTTAACCTGCACGCGAAAGAACTGATTATCAACCATCCTGTGGAAAACAGTCGTATGACCTTCTCCAGCACCAGTGAGCCTTTCTGAAGAAAAAATAAAAGACTTACTCACGCAGAGCTCGCGAAGAGCGCAAAGGAAAAACCCTTTAAAAAGCAGAACATCTTAGGAAGGCAGGAAGAGAGAAAAATATATCCACGGATTTACGCTGATATTACACGGATAAAAAAATTTAAGGATTCATAATATAAACAATGAAAAATAATTATAAGGAAACCATGAAACCAAGAGGTTATTTAATTAGCAACTTCAATTGTTTTGTTGCTTGCCACAAATGGCGCTTTGCAGTCGTCCAAAATGCCAGGATTGGCAAAATGGACAAATAGCGATCTATCACGAGGATTTACAGTATTCCCGTTTCTAAACCCGCAACCTGCAACTCGTAACACGCAACTCGATTCACCCTTGTCCTTCTTATTCATGACAACTGTCCTTTATTATTTTTCAATCTTAACTCGTATCTCGTATCTCGTATCTCGTAACTTGTAACGCGTAACCCCTTTTTCCCCCTTGCTTTTACTATTCACTAAAGTATTATACCGCTAGTCACTAGTTATTCGTAAATCGCAAATCTCAAATCATAACATGATATACCATCAATTGGTGGATATGCTTTTCATAAATAAATTTGTTTTTACAGGGATTCAGAGGCATAAACTATTTAATGACTTGTTAGAATCAATATGAAAATACTTGATATATTTAGAAAAGACAAGACATGGACAGCTGTAGCAGCTATTGCTTCAGCAGTTGCAGCTTTTGCTGCATGGCAAGCTATTATCCAAACAAATTATACTTTTGAATCAAGAAGACCTTATCTTAAAACGTATGACGGCACAATGCAAAGAATTGATGAAACAAATAATTTTTCATTTAAAATAGGTTTAGAAGACATCGGCATGAATCCTGCTCGTGACCCAGAGATGAGATTAGTAGTCATAAATAAAACATTAAATGAAGACCTTTTTGGAGTATTTTATCGCTTTGCAGATGATGTCCCCCCAAGTGGAAATTTATCCTTTGCAAGAAAAGACATAAACCCATCTAGAATTAAAGAAGATAACTATTATACACCGATTTTTACAAGTAGTCAAACCGCCATAATAACCACCTAATAAATGCTGTAGTTTTTGCCAGGTCAAAATAATCAACAATAACTCTCCTTTTTGAATATCAGTTCTATGCCGTCTGCAAGCGTGATCAGGCAGATACAAGTCTTGAATTCAGATCATCTGCTTTTCGTATATTGCCCAAAAGCCACTTAAGGCATTAGGGGTGAATTGTGTCGCATAAAATGCTTGCATGTCGGTTATAAGTATGGTATTGTGGTGATAAATATACAATATATTGGCAAAAAAGCCATGTTTTTAGGGCATCAAGCCTCTTGTGCCTGGAATTCATATAGGATATCACAGATGATTAACAGCCATAATACCACCCAAATAAATGCAGGCTCTGACCTGGCACGCTATTTCAACAATCCTACCACACAAAGGCAAAAACAATATGAAGCAGTTCGGGCCCTTGTGCTTGAAAAACAATCCGTAGATGCCGTTGCTAAAAAATTTGGCTACAAAACCAGCACTATATATTCTTTGCTCAGGGATGCTAAAGCGGGAAAGATAGAACTTTTTCCTGTTGTACGTAAAGGCCCGCAACAAAAGAGAACACCACCTGATGTGCAGGATAAGATTATTGTGTACAGACGGCAGGGACTCTCTACAAATGATATCTATCTTCGCCTTGCTGAAACGGGAATTAATATTTCATCAAGAACGGTAGAACGAGTTTTAAAAGATGCAGGTTTTGGCAAACTTAAGAGAAGGGCCAATACAGAACTTGGACGGACTCTTAAGAATAAAATCATACCGGAACGTGCGGAAGTGCTAGATTTTTCAGAACTTGAACCGTTTAAAGTTGATACTCCAGTGGCAGGAATATTCTTCTTTATTCCTTACATTTTAGAAACCGGAATCCTTGATATTGTCAAAGAATGTAAACTCCCTGAATCAAGTGTCATTGGATCTATCCAAGCTTGCCTTTCCATGCTATTTTTCAAATTAATAGGAGGCAAGAGGCTAAGTCATTTGGGATTATATGACCAGGAACCAGGATTAGGCATTTTTGCAGGACTAAATATCCTTCCGAAACCTACCTATATGAGTACCTAT
>JANLHY010000452.1 GCA_024653795.1 Candidatus Brocadiaceae bacterium
TATTGCCGGTATCCCGCCATTTGCAGGATTTTTTAGTAAAGACGAAATTTTATTAGAATCACTTGTCCGGGGGAATTTCTTGTATTGGGCGATTGGGGCCCTGGCAGCCTTCTTTACGGCCTTTTACATGTTCCGTTTGCTTTTTATGACATTTCACGGGGAATCAAGGGTGGATCATCATGCGGCTGAACATCTCCATGAGTCTCCCAAAAATATGACTCTTCCTTTAACGGTGCTTGCGGGACTTTCGTTCGTTGGCGGATTTCTGGGTATTCCGGGTGCAAGCGCCATTAGTAACTTTTTGTCGCCAGTCTTTGGAGAACATGGTCATATTGAAATTTCCGGGGCAGAAGCCGGCGTACACCACAGCGCATGGCTGCCATATCTGATGATGGTCGTTTCAACTGCCATTGCAATTGCGGGTATATACCTTGCCTATCAGATGTATATTAAAAAACCTGAGATGCCAAAGAAACTGGCAGAACGGTTTGGTCTGATTTATAAACTCCTGTTGAACAAATATTATATTGATGAAATTTATGATGCACTCTTCGTAAATCCAACGAAAATAATGGCAGTTCAACTATGGAAGCGGGTGGATGTATTGATGATTGACGGTTCTGTAAATGGCATTGCCCGTCTCGTTGGATGGTTTGGTAATATCCTGCGTTATTTACAGACAGGATATGTACGCAATTATGCCTTTTATATCGTGATTGGCTGTATCTTTGTTATTGTGCTTGCTGTAATGGGTAAGTGATTGTTGATTCCGATCTGGCTGTGAGTGAGGTTTGGTCTGGAAATGCTTCGGAACTCTCCCCTCTATCAAGAGGGGAGGAGGGGTGTGTTTGATGTGGGGTTACACACCCATTAATCCCCTCTGAGCAGGCATGAGTGTTTCAGCAGAAAATGGTTTTTTTTACCACGAAGGACACGAAGATCACGAAGAAAAAGAGTAGGATGGGTGAAGTGTCAGCGCATTCATCAAAATTGTTTTAAACAAATTAAGGTTTGTGATGGGTTCGCTTAACCCATGTCTACAAGCGAATCTATAAGGTGTAATTGTCGTCAGGAACAACCAAAGATATGTTCGAGGTGCTCAGCACAGGAGGAAAGTAAAAATGCCTATCGCTAAGAAGCAAGCTATTAAATTGATTAAATCGCTTCCGGATGACTGCACAATTGAAGACATTCAGTATCATCTTTATGTGCTGGAAAAGGTAGAACTGGGTATTCGTGCCATTGATGAAGGGCGTGTTGTACCACAGGAAGAGGTTGAGAAAAGGGTGAGAAAATGGCTGAAGTCATCTGGACAGAACCAGCGCTGATTGATCTCCATGATATTTTCGAACATATTGCAAGAGACTCTTTAATATATGCAGAAAAATTTGTTAATCGTGTAGTTGTTGCAGTGAAAAGGCTCGAACTATTTCCCTATTGTGGACGTATAGTTCCAGAATTTAATAATGAAAGCATCCGTGAATTAATTTATGAAGTTTACCGAATTATTTACGTGATTCGGAAAAACGAATGTTACATAGCAACGGTCATTCATGGGAGCAGGGATATATTCCGTCATTTAGAACCAGGAACTTGGGAAATAATGCAGTAATTTTAGCGGTTTGTGATGGGTTCGCTTCGCTTAACCCATCCAAGTTTATAGACAGGTTGGATTGACAATAAAAATATGTGTAAATTTACATTCATTCGTGGCTAAATAAAGTAATATTATATTCAGGAGTTTTGATGTCTTTGCCTATTCTTTCACTTATAACCTTTCTTCCAATCATAGGGGTAATCCTGATCCTGGCGATTGATTCGAAAAAACAGGAACTTATCAGGGTTACGTCTCTGCTGGTTTCGATCGTTGGGTTTTTTGTTTCTCTTCCTTTATATTTCAATTTCGATGCACGTGCATACGAGATGCAGTTTGTCGAAAAACTGCCGTGGATTCCTTCTTTTGGAATTAATTATTATGTTGGAATAGATGGAGTCAGCCTGTTTCTGATACTCCTGACAACTTTTATTACGCCTATTTCTATCCTGGCTTCATGGCATATCACGAAGAGCATAAAGGAATATATGATTGCCATGCTGGTGCTTGAGACAGGCATGGTTGGTGTCTTTATCTCTCTTGATTTGTTTTTGTTTTATGTATTCTGGGAACTCATGCTGATCCCGATGTATCTTCTTATCGGCATCTGGGGCGGCCCACGGAGGATTTACGCAGCCGTTAAGTTCTTTATTTATACCATGGCAGGCAGTGTATTCATGCTCCTGGCCATCATTGCCTTGTATTTTTTGAATTACAGGGCGACTGGGGAATATACATTTAATCTGTTGGAATTTTACCGGCTCGATATATCTTTTGCCGTCCAATTCTGGTTGTTCCTTGCCTTTGCCTTTGCCTTTGCTATCAAGGTTCCCATGTTTCCGTTTCATACATGGCTGCCTGATGCACACGTGGAAGCTCCTACGGCGGCGAGTGTAATCCTGGCAAGTGTCCTCTTGAAAATGGGAACGTATGGCTTTGTGAGGTTCTGCCTGCCCCTGTTCCCGGAGGCGAGTCATGCCTTTATCCCGGTAATTTCCTGGATGGCTATTGTGGGTATAATTTATGGCGCATTGGTTTCCATGGTGCAGGACGACCTTAAAAAACTTGTTGCCTTTTCCAGTGTGAGTCATCTGGGTTTTGTCATGCTTGGAATCTTTGCCTTTAATATCCAGGGTATCGAGGGTGGAATTACCCAGATGATCAATCACGGTCTCAGCACAGGGGCGCTCTTCCTTATTGTAGGGATGCTTTATGAGAGAAGACACACACGGATGATTGCCGACTTTGGAGGTCTGACAAAACAGATCCCTGTTTTTGCCACCTTCTTTATGATCGTTACGTTATCTTCTATTGGACTGCCTGGCTTAAACGGTTTTGTTGGAGAGTTCCTCATTCTGGTTGGTACATTTAAATCGCGAATTCTGTATGCATCACTTGCAACATCGGGTATTATTCTTGCTGCCGTGTACATGCTCTGGATGTTTCAAAGGGTTATGTTTCACGAAATAACTCATGAAGAGAACAAGACATTAAAAGATATGAACAAACGGGAATGGGCTATCCTGCTCCCGATAGTACTGATGATCTTCTGGATTGGCATTTATCCCAATTCGTTTCTGAGAAAGATGGACGCCTCGGTAAATCACCTTTTAAAACAGGTGGGAGATAAGGCAAATATTGCATCCAATGTTCGGGCGCTAAACAAGGTTGAGCAATTACAGGAAAAGGCTACACCAAAAATTGATATTGTTCCTGAGTCCAAGACAGAGTGGTAAAAACAGAAAAACATGAACCACAAAGACACAAAGAACCCAAAGAGAAGTGACGAATTATCAAATCTAATAATAGGTGCGGCAATTGAAGTACATCGAATCTTGGGACCTGGGTTATTGGAATCTGCTTACGAGCAATGTCTTTGCCACGAATTAACCTTAAAAGATATTTCATTTGAAAGGCAAAAACCTTTACCTGTAACCTACAAAGGTATTTCTCTTGATTGTGGATACAGGTTAGATATCTTAGTAGAAAAGTTAGTTATTGTTGAATTGAAAACGGTTGAACATATTGGACCAATACATGAGGCACAACTTCTGACATATCTTAAACTGTTTGAGTTATGGCTTGGACTTCTGGTAAATTTCAATGTTCCAGTTTTAAAAGACGGTATCCGTAGAATTGTAAATTGATTTCTTTGTGCTTTTTGTGCCTTTGTGGTTTCAACGAAAGTTTCAGGTCAAAGGTAATGCTATATGGTAAATACATCAATAATGACATTTAATATCCTCAGTATCCTGCCGATACTGATCCTGGCAGGTTTCGGCATGATCGTGCTTGTTACGGACATCGTATCTTCAAGAAAACTCGGGGATAAGAATTACCTGGCTTATATATCCCTGTTGGGAATTATCATTGCGGCCATTTCATCCAGGAACTCTGTCGGGACGACGCTGTTCTCGTTTAGTGAATCTTTTGCAATCGATAACTACTCTCTGTTTTTCAACTTTATCTTTCTTCTCAGTACAGGACTCACCATCCTTATCTCACACAGTTATATCAAGCGAGAGGAGATTAACCATGGGGAATATTATGCATTACTCTTGTTCTCAACAATAGGCATGATGCTCATGGCCTCCGGCGCCGACCTGTTAAACATTTACATCGGCCTGGAAGTCATGTCTATCAGTATTTACATCCTTACGGGTTTCAAGCGTTCAAAACTCATCTCAAACGAAGCGGCTTTAAAATATTTCCTGCTGGGTGCATTTGCCACGGGTTTTTTACTTTACGGGATAGCTATTATCTATGGCACGACTGGCTCTATCAACCTCAAGCAAATTGCCAGCTTCATTGAAGGGAAGGGCGGCGCTTTAGATCCCCTGTTGCTCATGGGCATGGGATTGATCATCATCGGTCTCGGTTTTAAGGTTGCATCTGTGCCGTTCCACGCATGGGTGCCTGATGTTTACGAGGGTGCGCCTACATCAATAACTGCCTTTATGTCTGTAGGACCAAAAGCTGCAGCGTTTGCCGCCTTTTTGCGTATCTTCATGACTGCCTTTGGATCGACCCATTACGAATGGCAAAAGATTATTTATATTCTTGCTGTATTAACTATGACGACAGGAAATGTCGTTGCCATCGCCCAAACGAATATCAAACGTATGCTGGCGTATTCCAGCATTGCCCATGCAGGCTACCTCCTCATTGCCCTGGTAGCTGCTAATAACATGGGTGTATCGGGCACCTTGTTCTATATTCTGGCTTACATCTTCATGAATATAGGGGCATTTGCCATTGTTATTGTATTAAGCCAGAAGGGTGACGAATTCATACAGATCAACGATTACGCAGGGCTGGGGTACAAACGCCCGCTTTTAGCCATAGCGATGACGCTCTTTATGCTTTCCATGGCAGGTGTTCCACCTATGGCGGGTTTTGTGGGGAAGTTTTATATCTTCAGCGCCGCCATGGAATCTGGTTATGTTGGACTGGCAGTGATTGGCGTGATAAACAGCGTCATCTCCGTTTACTATTATCTGCGGATTACGGTAATTATGTACATGAAAGAACCAACCAGGGATTTTAGTCCCCTCACCATTTCCCCATTAATTGTTGCCGCCATCGTCATCTCTGTGGTTGGCACACTCCAGCTTGGCATCTTCCCTTCCAAAGTCATGGAAATAGCCCAACACGTCATTCTCAGTTTAAAGTAATTCCAGATGACTAGAATTTCATCTTTTCATTCAATCTCCATAACAAGACTCGCCAGCATTACAAAAAGACCCGAACAATTTGCAGGCATGCATTTCATGAACCCTGCATACATAATGAAGCTTGGGGCAAATCATCCCATGTGACCGCTTGAACTGGCGGATTTCATTGGCTTGGATACATGCCTGGCAATACTAGAAGTACTTCAAGCGGAGTTGGGTGAGAAATATAGACCCTGTCCACTACTGCAAAAAATGGTAGCAGGTGAAAGCGCAAAACTTGGCCAGCCGGAAGTGAATCTCGGCATTATTCCGGGTTTTGGAGGGACGCAAAGGCTTAGCAGGCTTGTTGGCGTAGGGAAAGCAAAGGAAATGATTTTTACTGGTGAAATTATCGATGCAAAAGAGACTGAATCTATCGGGCTTGTTAACAGGGCGGAGAAAGACGAAGAATTGATGGCAAAGGTAGAGGAAATGGCTCAGGTTATTGCACAAAAAGCCCCGGTTGCCGTTAAGATGGTCAAGGCTTTGATTAATGAAAACCAGGAACCACAGATTAACGGGGGAACGGGGTCACCCATTAGAAGGCTTTTGTCAAGCGAAAAAAATTCTCCGTAGCAAAAAATCGTAGATTTTTTGCATTATCAAACAAAATAATTCTATTGTCTAATAAGCATTAATCACATTGGCCGCGCCCGTATTTTCAACATTTCAGTTACGGATTATAAATCCGCACCAGTCACCCATCCGGATCAAGGCTTTTTTAGGAATTATCCCCTATTTACATGAGGGCATGCTTGTACGAGTAATCCCTTCGCCCCTGGCAAGTATCTGCCCCAGAAAATCTTTGGTACCATGCTGTGTCCAATTGGTTATCACAAACCTAGTGTGGTGTCCCGTAAATAACTAGACATATTGGGAGAAAGGTGCTATGATTCCTGGCATGGCGAGAACCAGTCCATCAGTGGAATTGTCGGCTGC
>JANLHY010000664.1 GCA_024653795.1 Candidatus Brocadiaceae bacterium
CCCCCACCAGGGTGGACAAGGTGTAAGGAATTCAAAATAAAATCGTATAAAGCCATAAATAGCCGTCTTGATCATGACGCCTGACATAACCATCGAGACATTGCTTGGGGCAGCGGGATGTGCCAGAGGAAGCCATAAATGTAATGGGAAAATGCCCGCCTTAATACCAAAGCCGGCAAGTACCAAAAAAAATACAATATTTTTGTACATCCCAGGTATCTGCGCGCTAATATGCCTGAGATCATCAAAACCGAATGTAAAAGTACCGGCATGAGCAAACATAATGAAAAAGGCAACGGCAATAAGTGCCGCGCAGGCATGCGCCATAATGAGATAGACAAGACCTGCCCTCATATTCGCCGGATTCTCATGCTCGAAAATGACAAGAAAGAACGAGACTAACGTCATCGTCTCCCATACAATCATAAATACTAATGCGTTATTGGCTGTCACTACTAAAAGCATGGACAAGAGAAAAAGGTTATAGGTAAATCCCAGGAACCGGGTATCGCGTTTATTTACATACAATCTCGTATACCCTAATGAATAGATAGAAGCTATAAAACCAATAACAGATATGGCGAGCATAAAAAATGAGGAGAGCGGATCTAATAAAAAATTATATTTTATGATGGCGTGATATATTAAGAAATCAAGACGTATTACAGCGCCGCTAAACAACACGGCTACAGACAGAGCGATGCTGAAACAAGAGGCAATAGCCGCGCAAATAAAGGAAATGTAATTCCCAACTATTTGCCGTTTGAAGAAACATAAGGCGAACATGGCGCCCACAGCGTACAAAATCATCGTTATGACAAATAAATATTCGTATACGTTCTGCCTGCCGCCGGAAGGCGTCTTACCCGAAAGGGTATTCATCGGATCAACGGCGCCCGTGAGCAGTGACTTCGCCTCGGCTGGCGTATAATCGGGGAATGGATCCCAGGCAAGCGCCGCCGCGCCTGATACGTGGGTGGTGTCCATGGACGCGCCACTGTTCGCGGCATTTTCTATATCATTATCGGAACTCCCTGTCGTTATATCCCACGCCTCAGGGGCGTCGATATCGGCGTCTACAGTTCCCCCCTTCTGCCCCATATTATTGAGTTCCCACAAATCGTTAAACTGCGAGTCGTCATGGATAGTGTGGCTGGCAGAGAAGCCCGGGAATATGGTATTGGGGTCACCGACTGCCGCCGGCTGCTGGCTATTCGTCCCCTGTGTGTGTCCCTCACCCGGGAATCTAACGGACTGGTTGCCTGCTGTGGTTTTTGTATCTGGCGCAGTGGCAGCGTCGATATGGACGGCATAATCAGGCTCTGCATACCAGCTCATGTCTGACGTGGACATATTTGTTTGCCCACACCATCCCTTTATGTGAAGATTTCCGCATATCAGGCTAATAAAAAAAACAGCCAACACCTTTAAGATAAACTTTTGCCATATAGGCATACCATGTTACTCCTTACATTATGGAAGGTTTTTGAACATAACTAAGGCATCAGTACCGTCATTATAAAAGCCTGGTAAAACGATGGTTGACATCGAGTATCCAAGCCGTTTATAAAACTGCTGGGCTATAGTGTTGTGTGTACTGACTTCCAGTCTGATTTTTTTTATACCCCTTAAGGAAAATTCTTCTTCCAGGAGTTGAACGAGACGAGTGGCAATACCCTTTTTACGATACTCATCAAGAATACATAGAGAAAATATCCTGCCTAAAGAGGTACTATTTTCTTTTTTTATAATGCCAATAATATTGCCCATGATTTTCCAGGGAGGCGTTGTTGCCTTGATAATGAAGGATTTGGTGTTGATCAATAAATTTTTTATAAGGCGTCGATTGAACGCCTCTGTTGGGAAACAATCCTTTTCCAGTTGTTCAATAGCCAAAAGGTCCAAAAGGTTTGCCTTGCAATAATTCACCAAAGGATTATTTCCCGTAAATAATGAATTTCTTTGCAAGGAAACAAGGATGATAAGACGTCTTCGCCCTTCTCAGGCCTTCTATCCCCCAGTCTTCGCCCGCGTTGATGTATTCCACATCAGAAAATTCACTTGCACAAAATTGCTGATAAATAAACTGCGGCATGCCGTGAAAATTATTGTTGGTCTTCTCTATGAGGACAGAAGCTGTATTGGATGTAATGCGTTCCCCTAAAGTAATACCCTCGGCTTGGCTGTTAATTGCAATAATTGCCCCATTTAATCCCAACTCTTCAGAAAAGATAATTGCACATTTGGCAGCTTCTGCTTCATGGATAAGACTGTACTGATAATGGGGTTCGTTGTGATTTGAAATGTTTGACTCATGAATCTTTTCCCTTTTCCATTGGTCAATCATCAGAAGGGCATCTGCAATATGTTTTGGATAGAAATTTTCAAAAGAAGCGTCATAATGCTTTTTGAAAAAGTTTATCTCGTTTCTCTTCTTTTCGTATCTTCTGCCGGCAAGTTTTATAAGGTCGGTTGTTTTGTATATGTAATCGGGATAGCCTTCAACGATGCGATAGGAGGTGTTGTCGAAAAGATCCAAAAAGCCTTCGTAAACATAATTGACATACAATTCAAAGCCGCTAAAGTCGTTTATTTCTTGCATCATGGAAAAACATTCATTCATGGTGTTGTGAATATTGTTTTTTCCAAGCGGTGGGAGCATCATACACATCCCTTTGGAAGTTAAACCAAAGAGACAAAAATTGTTATTAATTATTTTCCATAATAACTCTATTGATCCTTTCCAGATATAATTGTTTGCAAAAGAATAATCACATA
>JANLHY010000665.1 GCA_024653795.1 Candidatus Brocadiaceae bacterium
GGAGCAGCTTCTACAAGTCTTTCTATGCCAAAAGGGTATTTAAATTTCCCTATGCGAAATACCAACAGTTTTTCCATGATCTCATAATCAAATTCAAACTTTTCTAGTTCATATTTTCGAAATCCTTTTTTGATTTCGACCTCAGAAACAAAGGATAACTTTTTGGATATCTGTTTACCCACCCAGAGGGTAAGTTCGTTTTCGTCCAAAAATTTGCTAGAGGGCTGCTGTGTTTCATCGTCACTGCCATGAATAGGAGATGTGACCGCAAAAAATCCGTGAAAGTCAAATTTTTTCCAGTCCTCTACTTTTTCAGCAGCAACCGACTCAATGTTAAAATTATAATCCTCTGGCAAAATATTCGTTTCTTCTTTTGACACGGCAGGCGAGTCCGTCATATCAGTTGCCGCCTTATTTGCCAGATCCTCCGCATAACACATAAACGGGGGGGAAAAGTAAAACCACAAAGGCACAAAGAACACAAAGAAAAAACAAAATGTTTCATTTTTAATGCCTTCCATTGTGCCTTTGTGGTTTCTCATCATTATTCTGGGGCTGCTTGTCCTGTTTCAAAATAAGGGAATGCCCTTATGAGTAACGTTTCTATTTCCTTTGTTAATGTCTCAAAATCATTTAAATTGGGTTTCACTGCGCCTGCGCCTAAAAAGCCCATACTGCCTATGGTGTCTCGCGCCTTTACAAACCTGTTGTAGATACTATTATGCAAAGCAGTCTTATGCCGAATATCATAATCCCTCACATTTCCTGCAAGCAAGGCAGTATAATACTCTTCTGCAAGTCTTAACCGTACCTTGGAACGGATGAAGATTTCCAATTTCTCCTGGCGGTTATAATAAAATTTTTCACGAATAGACAGAAAGACAAGGTTTGCCATCTGATTTGCCAGCGTCTGAAAATCTTGATCATGAATAGCCTGATTAATTTGTATACCCAGATCGATTTTGAATATGTTATGAATATCTGCAATGCGGTCATGGATGCTGCTAACTTCAGTTGAAACTCTGGGCCAGTCGGCCTGCCTTCCATAGTAGATAATGTCTTTAAATACCTTAATAAGCGGGTCTTCTTCTTTGGCGTATCCATAGCCGCAGGCAACGTTTTGGTTTATGATTAAGAGATAAAAAAGAAAAACCAGGCATACACAAGCAATTTTTTTCATTCGCATGTTTAGTGAGACCAGACGCCGTTTGTTGGATACTGTAATCAGCAATTCAATAAGGCGGCATTGTATACCAGGAAACGGTAAAATAAAATGAAAATTTGTTATGTTCTATGCCCGATACCGTTCCTCAGTTCTCTGCAAAGACGTGGAGGGCGCCAAATCTGGCTATTTCTTCAATCGCCGGAAATATCCAACCACACCATGAAGTAATTCTGGCTGCTCTAGTTATGCGTGTTAATATCCCCGTTGCGATAGCGGCAAGCTGGATAACAAATCCTCTAACAGCGCCTGTTATCTATCCCTTGCAATATCGATTAGGAATTGAAAAGTATTGTTAATGCGTTAAATAATCCTTATGTAAAAATTATTACACATCGATTCGATAGCTCTGTTTGCATTTTCCCGGCTGATACTCAAACTCCCCTGCCTGTTCACTCTTTAATCGTATATTCTTATATTCCCGCTCAATCACTATCCATTCTGCTGCCCCTGCGTGGCTCGGCATATTCCCCGGACGATTCACCAGGTATAACACCTCTTTACCATCTGGTGAAATACTCCTATCCCACCGCAATTTATCGCGCCATTCCTCTCACCCATCTCATAGTGGATGTTGCTCCCTCTG
>JANLHY010000476.1 GCA_024653795.1 Candidatus Brocadiaceae bacterium
TACAGGCATGAGGTTTTGATGAGAAAAGTCAATAATGATGTGCAGGAAGACACTGTAATAGAAGAAATTCAAAAGGGGTATTTATTAAATACCTTTGTGTTAAGGACAGCAAAGGTGGTAGTATCACAGAAATCAATACACGAACAAGAAAACATTCAGAATCCAGAAAAGCAAGAAGAGACAAAAGGAGGTTAAAATATGGCAAAAATTATTGGTATAGACTTGGGGACAAGCAACTCTGCTGCAGCCGTGTTAATTGGCGGGAAACCCACAATTATTCCAAGCGCTGAGGGCGTAACTATTGGAGGGAAAGCATTTCCTTCTTATGTTGCATTTACAAAAGATGGCGAAAAACTCGTAGGAGAACCAGCAAGAAGACAGGCTGTCAGTAACCCAGAAGGCACTGTTTATGCAATTAAGAGAAAGATGGGTACAGACTATAAAGTTACCATTCGTGGACAAACCTTTACACCACAACAAATCTCGGCATTTATCTTACAGAAAATAAAACACGATGCAGAGGCATTTCTGGGCGAACCAGTTCAAAAGGCTGTGATCACTGTTCCTGCATATTTCAATGATAATCAAAGGCAAGCAACTAAAGATGCCGGGACAATTGCAGGGCTGGATGTTGTCAGAATCATTAATGAACCTACTGCCGCATCATTAGCTTATGGATTGGACAAGACTGAAGAGGCTCAAAAAATCCTTGTATTCGATTTGGGCGGCGGTACCCTGGATTGTACAGTTATGGATTTTGGACAAGGCGTCTTTGAAGTGGTTTCAACAAGTGGCGATACCCAATTGGGCGGCACAGACATGGATAACGCTATTGTTGACTATCTGGTGGCTGAATCTAAGAAGGAATACGGTATAGATATTAAAAATGATAAAATGGCTATGCAAAGGCTGAGAGAGGCGGGAGAAAAGGCTAAAATAGAACTTTCGACTACTTTGACAACTGATATTAATCTTCCGTTCCTTACGGCTGATGCCTCAGGACCAAAGCACTTTACACATACAATGACAAGGGCTAAGCTTGAACAATTGGTCTCTCCAATTGTCAATCGGTGCGGCCATTCGGTTGAACAGGCATTCAAAGATGCCAAATTAACACCTAATGATATTCACAAGATTATTCTGGTCGGAGGCCCTACGAGGATGCCATGCGTACAGAAGTTTGTGGAAGATTACGCGGGGAAAAAGATCGAACGCGGGGTTGACCCGATGGAATGCGTAGCCATGGGCGCTGCGATCCAGGCTGGCGTTTTGTCCGGAGAGGTCAAAGACCTCGTCCTTCTCGATGTGACACCGCTGTCACTTGGCATTGAAACTCTTGGCGGGGTATTAACTCATTTAATTGAGAGAAATACAACAATTCCAACAAAGAAGAGTCAGGTCTTTACAACAGCAGAGGATAACCAGACCAGCGTGGAAGTGCACGTCCTGCAGGGTGAACGAGCGATGGCACGGGATAACGTGACACTGGGAAGATTTCATCTTACAGGAATTCCTCCCGCACCGAGAGGAGTTCCCCAGGTCGAAGTGTCTTTCGATATTGATGCAAACGGCATTATCAATGTCCATGCAAAGGACCTGGGCACGGGAAATGAGCAGAAGATTACCATTACGGCTTCAACAAAATTGAACAAGGACGAGATCGACCGCATGGTCAAACAGGCACAGGACTACTCAGACCAGGATAAACACACGAAAGAGAAGGTTGAGACAAAAAACAAGGCGGATAATCTTGCCTACAGCGCCGAAAAGACATTAAAGGACATGGCAGGGAAGATAGACAGCGCACAAAAACAGAAGGCCGAGACGGCTATCAAGGATTTAAGAGAATCGATAAAATCTGATGACGAAAAAGACATGCAGCAGAAGATGGATGCTTTAACAAACGTCCTGCATGAAATCAGTTCGAAGATGTATCAGGAAACCGCCAAAAAAGGCGAGCAGCAGCCTCCTCCACCTCCAGGCGATGAAGGCAGCAAGAAGAGAAAAAAGGGTGAAGGTGGAGAGGAAGACATCATTGATGCCGATTACGAAGTAAAAGAGTAGCGTGTAAATTCAGTTAAATTTCCAGGGTAG
>JANLHY010000477.1 GCA_024653795.1 Candidatus Brocadiaceae bacterium
GGAATCATACCCAGTACCTCCTTGATCGGCCCCATTTTCTTAATCTGCTGGAGTTGCGCAAGGAAATCGTCCAGGCCAAGCGTATCATCCTGTATTTTCCTGCTTAGTTTCTGTGCATCTTCAAGATTAATCGCTTGCTGTGCCTTTTCTACAAGAGATACAATATCACCCATGCCGAGTATTCTGGATGCCATGCGGTCTGGATGGAACTCTTCCAGACGGTCCAACTTCTCCCCGATACCCACAAACTTAATCGGCTTCCCGGTAACTGCCTTTATCGACAGTGCAGCCCCACCCCGTGTATCACCATCGAGTTTGGTCAAAATCACGCCATCGAACCCTAGCTGGGTGTTAAACTCCTTTGCACTATTGACGGCATCCTGCCCTGTCATCGAATCACACACAAAATATATCTGATGCGGTTCCAGTTTTCCTTTGATCTCCTTTAATTCCGACATCAGTTCGTCATCAATGTGTAATCTTCCAGCAGTATCAAAAATAATGACATCATTTGTGTTTTTTTTAGCATATTCAACAGCATTTTTGCATATCTTTACGGGCTGAGAATTGGCCTCGAAGTATACCGGTATATCAAGTTGTTGTCCCAACACTTTTAACTGCTCGACAGCAGCAGGCCGCTGGACGTCCGCCGCTACTAACAGGGGCTTCCTCCCTTTGGAAAGTATCATTTTGGCGAGTTTGCCAGCCGTGGTAGTCTTTCCGCTACCCTGTAACCCCACGAGCATAATCAACGTCTGGTCACCATCCCTGAATGGGATTGAAGTGTCAGAGTCCCCCATCAGTTTGATCAGTTCATCGTGGACAATCTTAATGACCTGCTGTCCGGGAGCGATACTTTTTATAACTTCTTCACCAACGGAGCGTTCCGTAACATGCTGGATGAATTCCTTAACGACTTTATAGTTCACATCGGCCTCAAGGAGCGCCAAACGTACCTCGTGTAGTCCATCCTTGATATTGCCTTCAGTGAGACGTCCCTTACCGCGGAGTTTACTAAAAACACTTTCAAGACTATTTGTAATTGATTCAAACATAACCTTATAAATAAAATGAAAATTCCTATACTGTGGACATAAATACTAAAAAAATTGAAACATTTATTATATTTAATTACTACAAACATTCAAATAAATTTTATAATAAAATTTCTGTTGCAGAGCACCTCGTGGTTTGTTAAAATTTTGCGGTATGTTTTGTGATAACTATTTGTCTTATTTTGTCATGCGTTTATAAAACGCATTGTTTATTTCAGGGGGAAACAATGAAAAAGGAAATTCATCCGGAATACATGGAAACTGTTGTAACATGCGGGTGCGGAGAAACTTTTAAGACCAGATCAACAAAACCTAAAATCGCAGTCACAGTTTGTTCGAAATGTCACCCGTTTTATACGGGCAAGCAGAAGTTCATAGATAGCGCAGGTCAAATAGAACGATTCAATAAGAGACTTAAAAAGAGCCAAAAAATTGAAGAACCAGTAAAATAAAAATGAATGATAATTTGTTGAAAAAATTAGAAAAAATGTACGAAAGGTATAACGAATTGGAAAGGTTGTTATCCGATCCTGAGGTAATTGCAGATTCAAATCGTTATACAACGTATATAAAAGAACACGGCAGTCTTTCCAAGAGGGTGAATAAATACACCCAATTGACAGAAACCCTTGCAAAGAAACGGGAAACGGAAGGACTCTTAACTCAGGAAGGTACTGACAAAGAATTAGCCGCGATGGCCAGGGATGAGTTAGGAGAGTTGGAAAAACAGGAAGATGTCATAATGGAAGAGATCAAAGGATTGTTTATCACTGATGATAAAACGTATGGCAAAAACGTAATTGCTGAAATACGTGCCGGGACTGGGGGGGGAGAGGCAGCTATCTTCGCGGCAGACCTTTTTCGCATGTACACCAAATACGCTGAAAATCAAGGATGGAAGATAGAGCTTTTCGACAGCAGCGAAACAGATTTAGGAGGCTTCAAGGAAGTGACCTTTTCAATCGAAGGAAAGAACGCATACCAGAAACTGCGCTTTGAAAGCGGAACGCACCGTGTTCAGAGGGTACCTCAGACAGAAGCCAGCGGCAGGGTTCACACCTCAACAGCCACCGTGGCCATTTTGGCTGAAATTGAAGAGGTGGAAATTGATATTAATCCAAACGACCTCCTGATAGATACCTTCCGTGCATCGGGTCCGGGCGGACAAAAGGTCAACAAAACGAGTTCTGCCGTTCGAATTACCCATGTCCCTTCCGGATTGGTTGTGAAATGTCTCGACGAAAAATCCCAGCACAAAAACCGCGCAAAGGCCATGCGTATTTTAAGAAGCCGATTGTACGAATTATTCGAAGGACAGAAACGGAGCGAGCGGGACCAGATACGCCGGGACCAGATTGGAACAGGGGACCGCAGCGAAAAAATCCGCACTTACAACTACTCTCAAAATCGGGTTACAGACCATCGGATAAACTTTTCAGTATACAATCTTGATCAGGTCATGCTGGGATATCTGGACGAAATCATTGATGCCTTATTGAACTATTATAAAGAAGAACAGCTAAAACAACTTGCTGCAAGCGTTTGAAAAATACATTTCCAGACAAATATACCATATCCAGCCTCGTCCACTGGGCAAAGAATCTACTACAGGAACACAACATCGATTCCCCGTCTCTGGATGCAGAAGTGATTTTGTCACATTTGCTGGATTACAAACGTATCGATCTTTATGT
>JANLHY010000480.1 GCA_024653795.1 Candidatus Brocadiaceae bacterium
CGCAGCCGACAATTCCACTGATGGACTGGTTCTCGCCATGCCAGGAATCATAGCACCTTTCTCCCAATATGTCTAGTTATTTACGGGACACCACACTAGCGAAGCTGCCCTGATAAAAAGATAAAAAGGGGAAAATACTCCGATAAGCGGGTCTTTCCTGGTGGCCAACATAATAAAAGGTAGTGATATTGCACAGAAAGATACGGCCATAATGATTAAAAGGTATACTCCCTTTGGAAAAACGACCGCAAAAGGAATTGCTGCAATGAAAAGGAGCAGAAAAAGAATCTATAACTTTAATGTTTGCAGTGTATAGGTATCCTTAATCATCTTGTCTGGAAATCTTTTGTAGACTATGGTTCTCCAATAACCCCGCCAGAATTTGAGTCGTGCATATCTCCTGATAGAGCTTGGGTGGTTCAGGTGATAAACAATGGCATCGGGATTAAAAACCATTTTGTATCCGTGTTTCGACATCCTGTACGAAAGCTCCGTATCTTCATTATTCGCTACGGGGAAATAGGGGTCAAAGCCGCCCATCTGCAGAAATATTTCTTTACGATAACCGGCTGAATAGGTGTCCACCATATCAATCGATTCGGTCTTCTTCAGCATTTCAAACCTCTCCTCAAACTCAAGCTGGGCAAAGCGGGCCGTCATGCTTTTCTGTCTGGTCTTATAAGCGCCCTTGACGGCCACAACTTCTTTATCTTCGAATGGTTTAACCATTTCTGCAATCCAGTTGTCGGAAGGCACGCAGTCAGAATCTGTGAAAAGGATTATCTCTCCTTGTGCTTCTCTCACCCCGACGTTCCTGGCAGTGACAGGACCCTGATTTTTTTGATACAGGTATTTCACCGGATATGCCTTAACAACGTCTGCCGTTCCATCGGTTGAACCGTCGTCAATAACAATCATCTCGTAGTTTTCACGTTGATATTTTTGGGACAAAAGGGCTTCGATACACTGACCGATAGTTTTCCGGGCATTGTAAGCAGGAACAATTACTGAAACTTTCATAGTTCGTAGATATCTTGACGTCTGGGAATTTCATATCGAATCCAATTCTTTCGTTGTTGCTCATTAGCTTCAAAGTACCGTCGTTCGGGTTTCTGACCTGTCTGCGTGCGATCACGCACTGGCAGATAGGTTAATCCCATATCTCGTAAGAGTCGCCACATTGTTGGTTGAGAAATCCTGCCTGCCTGTGCGTCGCACGCAGACAGGAACTTTAGTTGTGTCTCTGTAACCTGAATTAGTCTTCGGCATGTCCAAAAATCTGTTCCGTATCCAAAAATTGAGGCTGGTTTCATGACGATCTCGGCTAATTGTTTGCGATGGTTAAAATCCAAAATGTTGGGACGACCGCTTCCAGATTTGCGTTCCAACTCAGAGAAATCTTGCTGGCGAATACATCGTTGACACCATCGATAAAGAGTCGAATAATCGGCTTGATAAGCAAGGGCTACATCTGTTTTTCGTTGGCCCATGAGGACAGGTTTTGTCGGTTTTCGGAGTTTACCCGGTGCCATTTAAAACAAAAAGAACAGACAAATAGTTCTGACCAAACCATTCGGAGCGACAAAAGCCAGGATGAAGACATACCATCTACCTTCACTGTATTCTCAGCGCCCAAAATACCCGGAATCAAAGACGAAACTTGTCCTCATGAAAATGGGGAATCACTTTCTATCCAAACTCTACACTCAGCGACACACCTTCACACGCCCGCCATTCTTCCTGATGAAGAAACTTCTCCGGTAACTTTAAGGTCAACTGCCTGCTTCCTTTTGTCAATTTCCCGGCAACACGGATTAACCAT
>JANLHY010000482.1 GCA_024653795.1 Candidatus Brocadiaceae bacterium
GACACATGAATTTTGTTTCCATTTTCCAGCTCAATGGTAACTTGTTGTTGTAATACATCATAATTAATGACTTCCCCAACTCCTTTCGCTGTTTTCACAATAGAACCCTTTTTTGGAAGAACGTGTTTTAAATCTTCATAGACTTTGTCTTCATAACGCAAGCAGCACATGAGCCTGCCGCACCTGCCGGATATTTTGGAGGGGTCTAACGTTGCCTTCTGATTCTTTGCCATCTTCATAGTAACGGGTTCGAGATTTTTGAGGAAGGCTCTGCAACATAATTCCCGTCCACAATGCTCGTAATCAGCCAGGAGTCTTGCTTCATCCCGGACTCCTATTTGTTTCATTTCTATGCGCGCCTGATATTCTTTTGCCAGGTCTTTTACCAGTTCCCTGAAATCAACGCGTCCGTTGGCTAGGAAATAGAAAATGATTTTTTTGGTGCCAAATAAGTGCTCTCCGCTTGCCAGTTTCATGAGGAGTTTATGTTCTTTAATCTTTTTTTGGCAGAATTTGAATTCAACGGGGATCATTTCATCGATTATCTTTTTTTGTTTTTCTTTATCATCCAGCGTAGCCTTACGCAAAACCTCGCCAATATTTTCAATTGGATCAGTATCGTCTATTTCTTTAACCTTGGTAATAACTTCCCCAAACTCTACGCCGCGGCTGGAACGAATTATGACCGGATCGCCTTTTTTTAAGGAGTTAAATGGAGAATAAAAATCGGTGGTATTTTTTAAGACGCCGTATCGAATAGTTAGTATGTGCCGCATGTGGGTATATTTAGATGAGTTAGATACTGCTTTGTCTTTGTGAAAATTAAAATCGCATAAATGATACCAATTATACAATATCTTGTCAAGGTTACACGTTTTTTAGAATGTGATTATGTGTAATAGTTTCAACGAATTACACTTGCATTGTGAGTTTCAAATATGATATTATCCCCTGTAAGTAAGCGATAAAAACAGTAAAAAGGGTGAATGATTTTCAAATTAAGATTATGAGGTTGGCAATGAAAAAATTTCTTGTCGGTGTAATGGCTGTAAGCAGTTTAGCATTGCTGATATTTTCAGGAACGACAGGAAATACGTTATGTGCGCAAGATTCGTCTAATAAGTTGAATATGCTGGAAATTGTTATTTCAAATCTTATAGCAAGGGTTGAAGCCTTGGAAAAACGTGTAAGTGCGTTGGAGAAAAATACCTCTGCTGGCGCTTCAAAAGCGCCCAAAAAAGAAGCATCTATTAAGGAACCACCAAAATCAGCTTTGACGAATGGGTTCGAGGATATTGGGAATGGATTTTTTGTAAGAAATGTGCGTTTTAATCCGTTTGGTACGAATGTACTTTTTACAGGAGAGATAGCCAATCGGTCTGAAAAGAATTATCGCTTTGCAAAATTTAATTTAGAAATCTATGATGATCGGGATTTATTGGTCAAAAAAGAAGTGTTTACGGTTCCTGATCTTCCTAAGGATAGTGTAAGACCCTTTGAACACATGCTTGTAGGAGTTGAAGCAGGCCTTATTAATAGATATGTGATTAAGGCAGTTGAGTAAGTATATATCGTTTGTTTAAGCTTATTACACAAGAGTATTTACTAGTGCCCTGTCTCAGAAGTATTGACACACCAGGTGGCAATATAGTATTCCAGCACAACCTCATATATTAAACCTACTAAATGCTTTACAACCCCTATGAATATCCTACAATACAGGCATTGTGCATTGCTTAGAGGGTTTAATATGAAGGGGTTAAAGGTATGATAAACTGTCAAAACCTAAAATTTTCTCCAGAATTTGCAAAACAGCGGCTTGAACAAGCAGAACGTATTTTTGGGATGTCGGTTTTAAAGCGGATTCTGTGTTTTACAGAAAGACGGACTCTGCACACTCGAAGATAGACGACGAAGCCAGTCAACTTTCCTTTCAATAGCACAAGCAGGAGTTAACGGTTTGCATAGCAGTGTATCAAGTTCAATACCAGTACACCGTTAAACGAATTGCCGGAATATTTGGAGAGCACAGATTGTCCCGCTTCACAACGCCGGGATAAAGAAACCTGTAATTGCAAAATTTACCGGTCGTGCCCTCAGTACGGTTTATCGCCACGGTAACGTCAAAGTCATTTAACGAGCAAAGAGAGACGAGGCGATATCGTGTGGCACAGCCACAAGTGTGTCTGAAAAAGGAGGAATAAGGCGTAA
>JANLHY010000666.1 GCA_024653795.1 Candidatus Brocadiaceae bacterium
AACCCCAGCCTTAAGGCTGGGGTTAGTGGGTACACGTCATACCGGGGCTTTAGCCCTGATGGCACAGCAACATGAAGTTGTTCATGTTATTTATTGTCATTCCCTGTGTTACACTTCTCACCCTTTAAGTACACAATATTTTTATAGGTAACTTACTCCATAATTTAGATTGTAGAGGTTTAGTAAATGACGAAAAGATACTTCTATAACATATCCATCCTTTTTCTATTCTTCTTGCCAGCTTTGGCAATCCACCAAAGTGCACATGCAGCATTCCCAGTAACGGAAAGAATCCCTTACAGTGATTTTAAGAAGCTGATTCAGGAGGACAAGCTGGAAGAGGTAATTCTGGATTCATTGACCATTAAAGGGATTTTAAAAGCTGAAGAATGGCAAAAAGTTAAAAAAAGTGTAACAACGGTGAAGGTAGATGACCCAGACTTGATTAAGGAACTCGTTGCACATAATATAAAATTTTCAGCAGCTGCACCCGCAAATGGAGGATGGCAACAAAACCTGTTCTTACTATGGTTCATCCCCATGATAATATTTTTAATTATGATGACGAGGCTGAGGCGAGGAGCAACCGGGGCGGGGCTTATGTCCATTGGAAAGAGCCGCGCCAACCTTTATATCGATAAGGATACAGGGGTTACTTTTGACGATGTCGCCGGTGTGGATGAGGCTAAGGAAGAACTGAAAGAAGTCATAGATTACCTTCA
Organism: Candidatus Brocadiaceae bacterium; assembly: GCA_024653795.1. GTDB lineage: Bacteria > Planctomycetota > Brocadiia > Brocadiales > Brocadiaceae > Wunengus. The sequence goes on from JANLHY010000666.1 coordinate 723, forward strand.
AAACCCGCAAAAATACCAAAGGCTTGGTGGTAAGATTCCAAAAGGGGTGTTGCTTGTGGGACCAACCGGCACGGGCAAGACGTTACTTGCCAAGGCAGTGGCAGGAGAAGCAAAGGTGCCATTTTTCTCAATCAGTGGATCGGGGTTCGTAGAGATGTTTGTGGGAGTAGGCGCAGCACGAGTACGTGACTTATTCGCACAGGGGCAGGCAAAAGCCCCTTGTATCATATTTATTGATGAAATCGATGCCGTTGGAAAGGTTCGGGCTGCGGCTCCCATCTCTGGTGGCCACGAAGAACGTGAAAACACCTTGAATCAGCTTCTTGTTGAAATGGATGGGTTTGACACCCGAAAAGGTGTGATCCTTATGGCAGCAACCAACAGACCTGAAATCTTGGACCCGGCACTGCTCAGGCCCGGAAGGTTTGACAGGCATATTCTGGTAGATAGACCCGATATCAAAGGGCGTGAAGAAATACTAAAAGTTCATTGTAAAAATGTAAAACTTGGTAAGGGCGTTGACATAAAAATCATTGCTGCAAGGACACCGGGGTTTGTTGGGGCAGATTTAGCTAATGTAGTTAATGAGGCAGCGCTTCTTGCCGCACGGGTGGGTAATGAGGCAGTGGGTATGGATAATTTTGAAGAGGCTATTAATCGTGGAATTGCAGGATTAGAAAAGAAAAAGCGTGTCATGAGTAAAAAAGAGCAGGAAATTATTGCTTATCACGAATCAGGTCATGCCCTCGTGGCGGAATCTGTGCCCGGCGCTGATAAGGTACATAGGATTTCCATCATTCCACGTGGGATTGCCGCACTTGGGTATACGCTCCAATTACCTACAGAAGATCGGTATTTGCTGACGCGATCGGAATTATTGGACCGGCTTGCCGTACTTTTGGGTGGTCGTGTGGCTGAAGAAATTCACTTTAATGAAATCTCTACTGGAGCACAGAATGATCTGGAACGAGCAACGGACATAGCGTTGAGTATGGTAAGAGAATATGGTATGAGCGAAAAAATGGGACCCATGACATTCCAAAATGGCAAGAAACCACAATTTTGGGATATCGGGTTCCGTACCGGCCGGGAATTGAGCGAGGAAGTTTCAAAGGAAATTGATAGTGAAGTTAAGAAGATCATCTTCGATACCCACGTGCGAGTGAAAGATATTCTCGCGAAAAATAAGGATCGTTTGCAGATTATCGCAAAACTTCTTATGGAAAAAGAGGTCGTTGAAGGTGATGAACTAAGAAAGATTATTTCTGAGAATATCCCCATCCAAAAGAAGGAATCCCCTGCCTAATAGGATATCTCGAAAAAGAATCCAAATCCAATCTTTGATCGTATAGTAATCTCCCCAGTGCAATAAAAATATCTACCCGGTGGTAAACTGATCTTCCTCATGCCTACATTATCTGCAATCTTAGTATAGGTATCTTCCTCTTTATTCAAAACGTATTTTTGTGAAGGATAAAATACAATACTGCCTAACGAACCCTTTGAATCAACGTTGTAAAGCGTTTTGCCTATCACCAAAGGATTATCCGTTTGAAAATCAATAATTTTAATTTCTTGACCTTTGATCCTTGCAGGCGAACCTTTCACATAAAAACGCCTTTCTTTGCTACCGGTTTCAGAATAATATTCAGCATTGTTAATTTCTATATAATCACCGTCACCCACAATAAAAAGTCCCCCTTTTGGCGGTATCTTCCACAGAGTAATATCACCTACAGAAAGATCAGTTTTTTCATC
>JANLHY010000499.1 GCA_024653795.1 Candidatus Brocadiaceae bacterium
CAAATATTCTCTTATCCTTCGACATTCATTATTCCTTGTTCGATATTCGATATTGGACTCCTTGTAAAAAATATCAAAAACAACTTAGCGCTTATGGGGTGTGTTGCAAGGTACAGACGCACTGCAGTGCGTCTCTACACACCCCTTAATCCCCTCTTACTAGAGGGGAAACTTGAATTCCCTATACGATTAAATTAGTCCTTGGTTACGAAAAGTTGGTTGTTAGTTAAATGTTTACTGATTTTTTCAATTAATTTTTGCCTTGTAAAAGGCTTTACAAGAAAATCTACTGCGCCAGCCCGAACAGCGTGTTTTACGTTATCTTGTGTTGGAGAAGAAGAACATATAATAATTGGTATATTATGCGACATAGCATTTCTTTTAATTCGCTCACAGAGTGTTAAGCCATCCATAACAGGCATATAAATATCCATCAACACGAGGTCAATATGATTTTTTCGAAGCAAAGAGAGCGCATCATTAGGAGTGCTTGTAACCATGACCCTATATTCGTTACCCAAAAGTTTCCTGATAATTCGTAAATCTGTATTTGAGTCATCTACAGCCAGGATAGTTCCCTTAAAATCTTTGTCCGCTTCTTCGATTACCTCAGAAAAAAATTCTTCGCCAATTAATTTTGATATGCTTAAAACAAATTGAGCGTCATCAAAACCCAGTATTCTCATCGTGGCCGTTAGCGTTAAACACTCTTCATGTAAGGCTTCTTCGCTGAGCACGGTGTTTATATTCTCTTTGTTAATTAACGTTGTGCTTGTTAGTTTGAGGTGAATAGGCTTGGGTAGTTTTGGTCTCAATTCGTTGTCTAACATACCGCAGACCTGATTCGTGAATTCCTTAAATGCGTCCAAACAATCACACTCCAGAATACCTTTGCTTGCATTTTCACGCACTGCGGCATCATCAAGAGTTAACACAAGACTGCCAATGGTGATCGCTTCCTTTAAGGTAAGGATGAAATATATCTCCCCATCATAAAATTCCTCGATTGCAAATTTTGCTATTACGTGATTCGGTACGGCATTCTTTAAAAAAGAGTCCAATGTGGTTGAATGCAATACGGGGTTTGTCAGGAAGAACTGTTTATTCGTTACCTTACCGCAATCAGTGCAAATCCGGGGAAAGGCGCTTACCAGGGTTTCCTCTAGCTTGGATGAAGATATCTTTTTAGATGAATTATTTTCCATTGTCGTCATTGTTCCGTGAATAAATTATTTATTGGATTCCTTTAGCAATAAGCCTACATCAAACTTTTCTCCATTGGAAATAAATGGTGTCATCAGCCACGGGTCCTTACTAAAACAAGAGAGTGTTGTATCTGCTACAACAGGGTGGTTATTTACCGCTGTTATCGATAGACCTTCCCCTGCGATTACAATGGGGATAGAGAGGTGCATTTCACCGTATTGTGCAGCAAGCTTTGTTTTTACGTTTCCAGCGATCATGTTCGATACCTCGCCAACAGCGTCTTTCACATCATTGTTAAATTCGGTAATGTCTGTCATTAACATGTTTGATGCAACCTTTAGCGCAAATTTTTTTGAACAAAACAAGGCAATAACACCGTGATATTTACCTGTGAAACTAACCATGCCAATGACATCGGTTTTTATCTGCGTTTCGTCTTCAAAAAAAGCGTTATTAGGTTGTAAATCCAACATGATCATCGTTTCGAATAATGTTTTTGTAGAACTGGTAATATCCAATGCAACACTTTCCATGATACCTTCTAT
>JANLHY010000522.1 GCA_024653795.1 Candidatus Brocadiaceae bacterium
TTGAGTGCATCAATGTATCGTGACTCCTTATTGAAAAGCTTAATAGGACGTGAAATATAGTCGGTTTCACAAACTGAAATATCTTTTTGCGGGCATTCCGTTTTAATCGATTTGACAATATCGTCAAAGGAGCTATTCTTGGTGACCCCTGCATATTTTTCTGCAATTTCCTTTGCTTTAAGAAATCCCTTTTCCCTCTGGAGGTCATTAATTACACTATTTCTGATCTCCTCGAATGGCGCAGGCGCAGATGATCTTTTGTCAATAACCTGGAGAACAACCTTGCCCTCTGCAAAATCTAAAGGAACAGAGGGCTCGTATGTATCCCTGTCAAAAGCGACTTGAATAATTTGGTCCGAACCAGGCAACACCTCCGTGAGATCATTTTCCGTAAGGAATTCATTTTTTGACTTCTTACCTTTCGGAATCTCATACGCTACATTATACTTGGTTGCCAAATCTTTAAAGCTTGGACGTTCTGCCTTGTCCATAGTCTCGTATATTTCCTCGTCCAGTTTATTCATGACTTCAGTGGCTTTCTCCATTGCCTTTTGTCTTGCAAGGGTCTTTCGAATCTCCTCTTTTACCTCGGCAAAAGGTTTATGTGTAGGTGACGGCTTCTTTTCTTGAGTTTTGCTGTCGTTCGTGGTCTCTTTTCCTTCTTTTTTTGAATTCTTCGTATCGGTTGTCGAAGCATCTTTCGTTGCGACCTTATTTTCCTTCGATTCTTCGGGTTTCGGCTCTACAGAGGTAATTTTGAATTGTGTTTCCTTATTGTCCTCATAATACTCTTCCATATCTTCTTCTTTAACCGGAACGAGCTTTTCCATATCATCAAATTTAGCAATTAAGCATTCTAATTTGACGCTTTCAGGAAGCTTGTACCCAGGTTTCCCCGAGGTCTCATTGTATTCATCATTTTTGTACTTTTCATAATAGGCACGGATTTCATCCTCAGTTACGTTTGCAGAATCAAGAAAATCCTTTGCCTTTAACGTGAGCGCCTTGAACTTTACCTGTTCATTTTCCAGAGAGTATCTCTGCCAGATTTCTTCTGTGGTCATTTTTGTTGAGGATCGTAACAGGGATTCCAGCTTCTCAACAAGCAATGCCTCTCTTACGGTACGGTCGAGCTGCTCAGTGTTAAGCCTGAAATTGTTACAAAGCAATTGCATAAGCCCCGCCCTGGACATATTTATCTGTCCACCAAATATCTGGAATGCCAGTCCCTGGAGGGCACTCTCTACTTCTTGTGCTGTTACCACTATCCCCATCCTCTTCGCTTCTTCTACAAACAGGAGTTGCTTCCATACCAGTGAAACGATCGAATCTTTTGCTTGTGAAAAGAACAATCTTTGCCATCGCCCCAGCATATCCGCAAATTCATTTTGCGTAACCTTCCTGCCAAACACCTTTCCTATTGGTTTTTCGGGAATCATCTCAATAGCGGAATAGCCGATACCCCAAACAAACATTGCAAAGATCATGACGATATAAACTGTCTTTTGATGCCTTCGGAACCAAGAACTCGAGACCATATCCCCCTCTTAATCAAATACTATCAATAGTGACATTGAGAAATTTATAATAAAAAGCTATTTTAGCCGTAAATTTTATAATTATCAAATGGATTTTTACATTATACAAAAAAATGTCTTGACACTTATCACAACCTCTGTTTAAATTTTGCATTTCGAGGATGCAAAAATATGCCGAAAACTAAGAAATATATGGTAATCGTCGAGTCCCCCGCCAAGGCAAAGACTATCAGCAAATATCTCGGTTCGTCTTACTTTGTTCGCTCATCAATGGGACATGTACGAGACCTGCCCGAAAGAAAATTATCTGTTGACGTCGAAAACAACTTTGCCCCCGAATATAAAATAATCCATTTAAACCGCAAGAGTACTGGGCGGAATCAAGTTTGAAGTGCAACTCTTGATTAGTGCTTAAGAGGGCGAGATGCGATAGCATTCGGGTCCCTCGACCGTCAAGACATCGATGTGTGGGGAAGAAGAAGCGCCCAAAAATTCGTACAGATGGACTAAACTACCACCTACTAAAGTAGGTGGGTTTGCACTGCCTGACGCAGCGGACTGAAGTCCGCTAAACTCGCGTCAGTCAAACCGTGCAGAAGCAGCAAGGAGGAATGAGATTTAGTTCTTCCTAATTTGCTGAGACTGCGGAGATAAAGCTGACCGGCTAAAGCCGGTGGATTTAACCTTGTGATGGAAATTAAACCTCGCGCATGGCAACCAATCTTCTGATCGTCGAATCTCCGGCTAAAGCCAAAACGCTCAAGAAATATCTGGGCAATGACTTCGAAGTGCTCGCCTCGTATGGGCACGTGCGCGACTTGGTTCCCAAGACCGGCGCAGTAGATACCGACAACAATTTCGCCATGCAATACGAGGTCATCGCACGCAACAGCAAACATGTTGACGCGATTGCCAAAGCCGCCGCGCTGGTTGACAACATCCTGCTGGCACCTGATCCGGACCGCGAAGGGGAGGCCATCGCCTGGCACATTGCCGAGTTGCTCAAGGCCAAGCGCGGCTTGAAGAACAAGAATATGCAGCGCGTGGTGTTCTACGAAATCACCCAATCGGCGGTGCGCGAAGCAGTTGCTCATCCACGCGAGATTTCCATTCCGCTGGTCAACGCGCAACAGGCACGCCGCGCGCTGGATTACCTGGTCGGCTTCAATTTGTCGCCGTTGCTATGGCGCAAGATACGTCCGGGTTTATCGGCGGGTCGCGTGCAAAGTCCCGCGCTGCGTCTGATCGTAGAGCGCGAGTTGGAAATCGAAGCGTTCCGCACGCAGGAATACTGGACGGTGCATCTGGACAGCCACAAGGATCACCAGCCGTTTTCCGCCAAGCTGTTTCAGTACCAAGGCAAGAAACTGGAGCAACTCAGCATCGGCAGCCAAGCCGAATACGACACGATTTTCTCCAAGCTCAACGATGCTAGGCTGCCGCCCAAGGTAGTGCGAGTCGAGAAGAAGGCCAAGCAGCGTTATGCCGCCGCGCCGTTCACCACTTCCACCCTGCAACAGGAAGCCGTGCGCAAGCTGGGCATGTCCGCCGAGCGCACCATGCGCACCGCGCAATCGCTGTATGAAGGTGTGGACATCGGCGGGCAGACCGTTGGTTTGATTTCCTACATGCGTACCGACTCGGTGTCGCTGGCAAAAGAAGCGGTGCAGGAAATCCGCAACTATATCAGCAGCAACTTCGCCGCCGATTATTTGCCGCGCACCCAGCCGGCTTACAGGAGCAAAACCAAGAACACGCAGGAATCGCACGAAGCGATCCGCCCGACCTCCATCGCGCGCACTCCGGACAGCATGCGCGGCCATTTGAATGCCGATCAGGCGCGCCTCTACGAGATGATTTGGAAGCGCACGCTAGCCTGCCAAATGGCTCCGGCTCGTTTCGACACCGTCAGTCTGGACATTAGTTTGGGCGGCGACAACACGCTGTTCCGCGCCTCCGGTCAGACCCTGGTATTCCCCGGCTTCATCGGTGTGTACATGGAAGACGTGGACGACGCAGCCGAAGAAGAGGGCGGCAAGCTGCCTCCGCTGTCCGAGGGAGATGTATTGTCGCTCGATAAACTGTATGGTGAACAGCACTTCACTCAGCCGCCGCCGCGCTTTTCCGAGGCCAGTCTGGTCAAGTTGCTGGAAGAATACGGCATCGGGCGGCCTTCCACTTACGCCACCATCATCTCTACCCTGCAAGCTCGCGAATACGCCATTCTGGAAAAGAAACGCTTCGTGCCCACCGATGTCGGGCGAGTCGTCACTCGTTTCCTCACCGAGCATTTCACCCGCTATGTCGATTACGGCTTCACCTCGTCGCTGGAAGACGAGCTGGACGAAGTTTCCGAAGGCAAGCGCGACTGGATACCGGTGCTGGATGAATTCTGGAAAGGCTTTAGCAAGCTCATCACCGAAAAGCAAAGCATCGAGCGCAAGGATGTCACCCAGGAATTACTCGACGAAGCCTGCCCGAAATGCGGCAAGCCCCTGTCCAAACGGCTTGGCAAGCGTGGCAGCTTCATTGGCTGCACCGGCTATCCAGAATGTGACTTCACGCGCAGTCTGGGCGGGGAAGTGGAAGATGGCGGCTCGGCACGCCGCGAACTTGGCGCGCATCCCGACAGCAAACAAGCGGTATTGTTGCTGCGCGGCCCTTACGGCTATTACGTACAACTCGGCGAAGTGGTGGAAGGCGACAAGACCAAGCCCAAGCGCGTCTCATGGCCCAAAGAATTACCGCTAGAACAAGCTAGTCTGGACAACGCACTGAAGCTGCTGCAACTGCCACGCGAACTTGGCGCGCATCCCGAAACCGGTAAGAAAGTCATCGCCAACATCGGCCGCTTCGGCCCCTACCTTGTGCATGACGGCAAGTTCAAATCCATCCCGCGTAGCGACAGCATCTTCAACATCAGGCTGGATCGCGCGGTGGAATTGCTGGCGCAAGCCAAGGCCGGCAACACCGTGCTACGCACCTTGGGCAAACACCCCGACGACAAGGCCGCAGTGGAAATTTGCAGCGGTCGCTATGGTCCTTACGCCCGCCACGGCAAGATCAACGCCACCCTGCCCAAGGATGTTTCACCGGATGAAATTACGCTGGAAGAGGCATTGGCGTTGATTGATGCCAAAGCGGCGAAGGGCGGCGTGACAAGCAAGAAACCTGCTGCCAAAGCCACTAAAGCAAAAGCGGCGGAGAAAGCGGCAAAACCTGCTCCCAAGAAGGTTGCTGCTAAGAAAACGGCTAAGAGTAAGGCTTAAGCTTGTAGGGTGCAATAAACGTAGCGCATTGCACTGGTTGGCCAATACCCCTCGGCGCAATGCCCGTTGGTTATTGCGTCTTGCGCTGGCTGTTGCACTTCGAGATTGAATCCGCAACTTGATAAGATTGAAGATGGGAAAATTGTATGGCTTGACGTACTTAAGGAATTTTATGAGCCGTTTAAGAACTATTTAGAAAGGGCGGTGGGAGAAATGAAGAGCGTAAAAGGAACTCCTGAAGAAAGTAATAAGATATGTACCGTCTGTGGGCAGCCTATGGTTATACGATGGGGAAAACACGGGAAATTTCTGGGATGCTCAACATTTCCCAAATGTAAAAGCACGCTCCTGCTGGATGAAAAGGGCGAACCTGCCGCTCCTGAGACCACTGACCAGAAATGTGAAAAATGTGGCAGCGCTATGGTGGTCAGAGCCAGCCGTCATGGAAAATTTCTGGCGTGTTCTGCATACCCAAACTGCAAAAACACAAAATCCCTTACCGGCGAAACAACCAAAGTTGAACCTACCAACGAAAAGTGTGAAAAATGCGGCAGTCCAATGGTTATTCGATTCAGCAAGAAAGGCCGATTTATGGGCTGTTCCGCCTATCCAAAATGCAGAAATATCAAGTCTTTGCCTACAGGCGTAAAGTGTCCCAACGAGGGTTGTGGCGGAGACCTGATACAACGTCGCTCGAAAAAGGGAGGTATCTTCTTCGGGTGCAGTAAATATCCTGAATGCGATTATATTGCGAAGGAATTACCCGATACAACAACTGATACTGTCAAGGAAGAATAAAATTCCGCAAATAAAGGCATGAATAACCTAACCCGAACGAGTCGGAATGCGTAGCGCGGGTGGTTTATCCCCCGCCAAATGCCGACCACACCTGTCCTCGACTACGATCTGGGAAGGAATCGGCGCTACGTTTTTGCTAAAAATGTCAAAATATTTTTGATAAGCGCCGATTGTAAATATTTCTCTAAGGAACATCTCGCCAGGGACTACTTTAATGTCACAAACCCTTTATTCTTTACAAAGACACTGACTGGACTATTTGTTTCTAAGAATTCGTCCATGAGTGTCATAAATTCTATAACAGAATGCACCTCTTTTGTGCCTACTTTTGTTATTAGATCACCTGGCTTTATACCGGCACGCCCGGCGGGGCTATTTACTTCTACATCGACAACCAAAACTCCTTTTTCACCTTCAAGTCCAAGTGATTTTGCAATATCTTGATTTAAATCGTTGACTACCAATCCCAAAGAAAATTTTGTTGGTTCATCCAGTTTTCGAATAGCTACATAGGTTTTACCAGCAAGATCTTCGGGCTGTCTTTCCACAAAGACATCCAGTGCACTTTCCACACCGTCTCGCAGGACTTTCACGATGATTCTTGTATCGACCTTTGCATGCCGAATAGCGTGCTGGAGATACGTTGTATTTTCAATCCTTTTTCCGCCTATCTCAGAAATGATATCGCCAGGACGGATGCCAGCCTTCGCTGCGGGGGTATCGCTCCACACCTCCAAAACAAATACACCCATTTCGGTTGACATGCCAAAACGAGAGATAATTTCTTTTTTATCTTTGAGACCAAGCGATACGGCTAAATCGTCATTGATATCGTGCGTTCCCACACCCAAGTATCCTCTTATAACTGTTCCTGTAACCATGATGTTTTCAGCAGTTTCTTTTGCAATAGCGGCAGAAATTGCGAATCCTACACCCTGGAAACCACCCGAACGAGTTGCAATAGCGGTGTTTACACCAATAACCTCACCCCTCAGATTGACAAGCGGGCCACCACTGTTTCCAGGATTGATGGCTGCGTCCGTCTGGAAAAAATCTTCGTAGACAAAAGGGAGTACGAACGGAATGACATGTGTCCTTCCTTTGGCGCTGATTATGCCGGTAGAAACGGTTTGTTGGTACCCAAAAGGACTGCCGATGGCGATAACCCAATCACCCACTTGCACTTCTTCAGAATCACCGAATTCGGCAGGCAAGAAATTCTCTCCTTCTATTTTAATGACCGCAAGGTCGGTATTTGGATCAATGCCAACGATTTTGGAGTGTCTGTATTGTTCACCATTGTAAGTAACCACCGTGATTTCATCTTCAGAAAAACCACTGATAACGTGGTTATTGGTCAAGATATAGCCACGTTCATCAATAATAATACCTGAGCCTAATCCCCTTTTTGGTATATTATCAGTAGGGTGATCACGTTTGTGTTGAAAATCTTGATAGGGTGGTAATGGTTCGGTATCTGTACTATTTTTTAAAGGTTCCTTTTTTTCTGTACTTAAACTGACAACTGAGGGACTGACGAGTTGTGAAACTTTTCGGAATGTTTCTATAATCGGTTTGGTTATCTTTTCAAGTTCAAAGAGTTCTTGCTTTAATTTATCGATCCCGGCATTTCGCCCTGCAAAAGTAGGACAGTTGTAAAGGAAGAATAAGGAAGTTACTATCAACGACAAAAATAACAATTTTGTGCATTTCATTTTTTATTTGTAGGAGCTTTCAATTTATAAACCAGATACCCACTACCCGCAAATATAAATACATCTACGAAAAATGTTAAAATAACTACCCTTTTAGCTAATTTGGGATTGTTTGTCCTGTGGACTTTTGCAATTGCATTAAATGTAAAGTATACAATTAAAATATATGCAAAGCATACACCTATAATCAAGGGTATTTTTTTTAGAACAGAAGTCTTCATAAATGAAATCCTATACAATAGACTTAAGGGGTTGTTGGGGATATGGTCTTTTCCTTTACCTCCTCTTTTGTTCCCAACTTCATCATTTCCAACCGATTAGACAATTCAATTTCAACCTTCTGGATATCATCTATTCGTTTATTAAGGTTTTCTTCAGTAGTTTTATAATTGGCATTAAGACCGCAAACATGCGCATCCAAATTTTTAATCATTATTTCTATCTCTTTGATCGTTTGTTGGATATCATTATTGCAGTTCTTTATGTCATCCATGTCATTATGGAGACCATTCCCATCATTTACAATTAAAGAAATAGACTTGGATAAATCATCTAGCCGTTTTTCTAGCGTTTGAGTTGTTTTAGAAATTTCAGACACCCTGAGATCGGTATCCTTCAGTCTTTTATTTGAAGTAGTGCTACACCCGAACAGAGACATTGATAACATCCAGATACAAATATAGGTTACAAAATATTTTTTCATTTTTCTAATTATAAATCAATTATATATAAACACAAAAAAAATTTATTATAAATTGGAACTTTTTTTGAATTAAATATGTTTTTACTATCAAATTGTTCTCCTTTTAAGCAAGCTGACTTTCGCTTTCCTCCTTTTCTACGAAAGTCGGCTTGCTGTTTTTATAAGTAGATATCTAAAAAAGAACCTAGCGGTTCTCTGCGTCTTCTTTTTTCTATAGTCAGAGGATCGGCAATTCCCGTAGTTTGAATATTCTTCGCTGTGTCTCCCTGTGTAACGTTTTTGACTGTCTGTGCAAAAATCTCACTTTTTTTCTGTATTTTTTCTACATTCTGCGAGTTGATACTTTTAGGTATATTTTTAATGTCACTCTTTTGAGCGTTTATTACTTCATTTTTAAAATCAAGACTGTTAATTTCTTTTTTATTTGTTTGTGTGGATAATCGTTTAATCTGTTCAAGAAGTTTTGATACTGCCGGCGTTACGTCATTTACCATATGCCTCCCTCCCTAAAATAATTTGATGAGAACAATAATACAAGTGCAGATTTAAATGTGAGCGATTTTTGTACCTAATTCAATCAAGTCATTTAGAAAAATGCATACATTAAACAAAAAGATCATTCCGTAAAAGTATCACTAAAAAGATTGTGAAAATGTTTTTTCTTTGAGTAACTGATTCAATTGTTGTAACACTAATAGAATTAAGGTATTACATGTAAAATATATTTTTAGAAAGATCTTTATAAAATTTATCCCCTATGCAAAGGGTGTTTTTAAAATGGTTTTCAACTTGCCATGTTATGAAAGAAATATAAATTTGTTTAGCAAACCCAACTAATATTTAACTATAATCCATATTAATTTATACAAAAACCGTTGGAAAATTCAACCTTGTTATAAGTGTTGTATTTTCTTGGATTGCATTTTTATGTGCTGAATGTTATAATTTTTTCATAATCTATTTAAATATATTGTTATTTATAAAAGGGGGCGAAAGGATTCGACCGGACAGTTTGAGGTTTAGGTGGCGTATTGAGGTTGTCAGGCGGCCTCATTAAAAACCTGGCAAAATGATTTAAATGCCGAATATCCAATGGCAATGGCTGCTTAATTAACAGCCACGTTTAATTAGTCTTACCTGCGAGGTTAATTAAACGACGATTAGCAGGATAGTTCATTCCTTTTGCCCGGTGGGGAATGAACGAATTCTTAACTGAGCTGGTCTATGGAAACCCTGTCAGTTGGGGTTCCAGATGGCGAGACTTAAAAAATTGACTATATACGTAGAAGCCTATGCTGAAATGTCTAGGGACGCGGGTTCAATTCCCGCCGCCTCCACCATTTCAAGATTATTATTCAAATGCGAACGCTTGTGCTTTTGACGAAAATATTTATCAAGTTTTCACTTGATAAATCAGTGATTTAACTTTTTCAATAGCAGCCTCTTTCGTTCTTAAATTGCCTTCAAGTTGTTCATCCTCAATTTTCGTTAAAATATCTTTAAATACAGGACCTGGTTTTAATCCCATGTCGATGAGGTCATGGCCGGTGATAAGGGGCTTTGGCTTGACTTCTTCATGGCTCAGTTTACCGAACATCTCCTGACAGTACTGGTAGTCTGATAGATCGCCACTGCTGGCAAGGGCATCGATTCTGCACAACTCTGCCAGTTCCGGATAACCCTCCTCTGCTAATAGTCTTTTCAGCTTGCTCAGCCGCATCTTCTGGGCATCCTTAAAATACAGGTGTTTCAAGACGAGCCAGACAATGCGATCCTTTTCAGCATTAGACGTTTTTAATCGATCGCAGATTTTTGCCGTCATGTCAGCGCCCACCTTTTCGTGCAGATTAAACCGGATTCGGTCTAATTCCTCAAAGGCAATAGTCTTTCCGATGTCATGGAGGAGCACCCCCATCGCCAGCGTCCATGAAGGTCTTTCCATCCCCTGTTCAGGGACAGGGGCAAGCTTTGATAGACACAATAGCGTGTGTACAAAGACGTCACCCTCAGGGTGAAAGTTTTCTGGCTGTCGCACGCCTTTCATGCCGGAGACCTCCGGTAATATTTCTTGTAAGAGATGGAGTTCATCCAGGAGCTTGATACCGATATGTGGGTTTGTACCCGTTAATATCTTTTCCAGTTCCTCACGTATTCGTTCGGCGCTGACGGCATGAATATTTTGGGCAAGCTGAACAATCGCCTGTCGTGTATCTTCATGGATGGGAAAATTAAAACGGCACGCAAAACGGGCGGCTCGTATCATGCGCAGCTTGTCTTCCGTAAACCGTTCGACTGGATTTCCGATGGTACGGATGATACCTTTAGAAATGTCCTCCTGTCCACCAACATAATCGAGTATTTCGTTCCTTACCGGATCGTAAAGCAGACCATTGATGGTGAAGTCCCGCCGTTTTACATCATCTTCGGGGGTACTGAAGTTTACATAATCAGGGTGACGTCCATCACTGTAAGAACCTTCCGTGCGAAAGGTAGCCACCTCGAAGTTGTGACCTTCTTTGATGACAATGACTACGCCAAACTGCACACCGACAGGAATGGTTTTCTCAAAGAGATTTATGATATCCTGGGGGAGGGCATTGGTGGCAATATCGTAATCTTCGGATTCCTTTCCCATAATCATATCGCGTACACACCCACCAGCAAAGAAGGCTTTATAGCCATGCTCTTGCAGAGTTTTTACAATTTCCAGGGCGTTTCGTTTGACTATCATGTTTGAGAAAGGTAAGAAAAAATTCTGATCTAATACCACAGTGATGCGTCATTTGCGCCGCGTTCGCGCTGCTAACGCTTGAAATCACCGGCGGGCAATAGCCCGTCTGTTGGATTTCTCTCAATTTTCTTGGATTTAACCCATGATACACAGCTAATGATTGATCTAAGCGGTGCGGGGTTTTTTCCGCATCCGCTTGAGAGATTTGTTAGCACAATATTTTTCTTCTTTTTCAAAAAGAGATAATCGCATCTGTTTTGATTTATATTGATCCGTCTCAACTTCTTCCTGCAGCCTTTTAATTGCTGATTGGTAGAACGAAGTACCTATTTCAAAGCCAATGAAATGCCGTTTTATTTGTTTCGCTGCAACTGCTGTTGTTCCAGACCCCATAAAAGGATCTAATACTACTTGACCTTGTTTAGTCGTTAGTCTAATGAGAAACTCAATAAGGGACAGTGGTTTCTGAGCCTCATGAATTCGTTTTTCATTTATATTGTAATCAAACTCCAACAAATTAGTAGGTGAACTACCGTTTATTAAGCATTCATCAATATTTATTGCTCCAACTTCATTTTCTAAGATATTATCAGTTATTGTACCTCCGATTTTGTACGGTTTTACAAACCATGCAATGGGTTCAAAAATAGGCGCTAAATTGCCAAGCCTCCATCCTTCCCATTTATGCGATTCCTCTTTCAACCCCCGCCGCTCAAAGACAATACTTACACGTTGAGCACGATGATGAGCAGATTGCTTTTTCCATGCCAATGTATCTTTAAGCAAGAATCCAGTATTCTCAAACGCATTAATAACTTGATGTACGGTTCGCCTACCACTGAAAACAAAAAGGGATGCTCCCTTTTTCATTTTAGGATAAACAATCGCAACCCAGTTTTCACACCACTCTCTATATTCAGTGCCAATGTTTCTGTCTGACTGTGACCAGCCATTTATCGGTTTGCCACGTCTTTTAAACCCTGACTTTCCTATCTGTGCGGGAGATTGGCCAAGTAGAGCTGAATTTGTGTTGGAATGTAGAACATCCCATTCATCGAGACAAATTCCATAAGGAATATCGGATAAAAATAAATCTATAGATTCATTATCAAGATTACCTAGGAAATTATGACAATCTCCAAGTGTAATTCTATCTATGTAATTTTCATTCATAACGTTATACTCTATTGCTACTTGTGTAATGAAGTAGCCTTTAATCGACTGATATATTTGCTAATTGCAGTTATTTTTTCATTGATTTTTAACGCAGAAATTAATTCTGTTATTGCTTGTTCTTTTGTATATTGCTGAATTTTAGTGATTATGTCTTTCCAGTATTCAATTTCATTTTCACCCCTTGAAATAACTATTTGTTTTGATTTATGCAAGTAGCCGATCAGTGTAGCTGGATTAGTCCCAAGTGCTTGCAGATAGCCTCATTTCCGAGCACATGAAAACTATTATTTTTGTCTTTATTGCTGATTGTTATAGACTTGCTAAGTTCTGCTGATAAATTCCAGACAAAAGCAAGGCTTAATTTTCTTGTCTCTTGGATATCGTACTCCAAAAAATAAGCAAAATGTTCCCAGCCGAGCAAACAAATATTTCCGTCAAGTGCCTGCCCGTAAATCTGGCTGTTACTTTTTGGATATTGGTAATAAGGGCAAACCAGGACAGCATAATCATTATCACCACGCCAATCAACCATTGATTTAACCTTAAAGTCTTTCTGGTTTTTTGCTGTTCTACTTAGACGAAATGCTTTAGCGTCTCCAACAAGGGCATATCCATGAATAGGGCTTTTCACAATAATATCAGCACAATTTGCTCGTTCTTTGGTAATATCAGCATGAAGTCCTAATTCATGAAAGCACTTAGCTAAAATAATATCGGTGGTCTTGGCATATAGTTTTTCTTCTGTGGAATCATGGTCAATATTTTCAGGAATTGCACCAATCTCTTTTACCAATGGAAGTAATTGTTTTTTGTTTAATGAAAATAATGCCTTCTTAATCCTATCAGTAGCCTTTCCAAAATCAGACTCATCTGTTTGAGATTCTGTTTTTATTAGTTTTGTTAATTCTGTATAATTCATGCGATTTCTCTTTTTTAATGCTAACATTTCTCTTTATTCTACAATTGTCGGCATATTATCGGATAGTATAGCAGACGTCAAAGGGAAATTGCCCGTTAAAACCACAGGAATTACTTATCTACCCCGCAACAAGCCCAGGTGCGGCTCCTTGAAGGAATAGAGACTGTGGACGGTGCCTTCCGCCTGGGCAGATGGTGAGCGCATTTCAAAGCGGAGCGTGCCTTCATATATTCCCTTATGAAGTTCCTGAATGCTTCTGCACCCAAGCTCTTGCAATGAATGGAGCAAGCTTTGCATCAGATATTGAACAAGATGGATGACTGAGCCCTTATCCACAACCGTACCGGTAACGCCCTGCGCAACTTTTATCCGGTCTTCAACGGCGAGGTATCTCTTTCCTCCCCCTTTTTCCATGGCTTCATGAGATGCCATACCTCTGTATTTTTTAACG
>JANLHY010000533.1 GCA_024653795.1 Candidatus Brocadiaceae bacterium
CCTTTTCACAGCCTCGGCTTCAGCGTCAGAGAGTTTTCTCTGATATTCTATTCTGAGCCGCTCAGCTTCTGCCTTATCATTTTCAATTTTTGTATATTCATTTTTTACCCCTTCAGATCGTTCCTTCAGCATGGCAGATATCCTGCCGAAGAGATATTTCTTGAGGACAAAAAGCAGTATGAGAAAGCCAACTGCCTGAATAATAATGGCCTTAAAATTAACACCCAGGCTATCTAAGATATCCAATTAAATCCCTCCTTTGCCTATTTCACAGTGTGCTGGATTAACTCAAGGATAGTTTCGGTCTTTGGTATTTTACCCATGAGAATGAATGACATCATCAATGAATAAATCGTTAATGATTCGATGAATGCCAGGCCAATGAACATAACAAGCTGGATCTTTCCTGACATTTCAGGCTGCCTGGCCATGCCAGTGATAGCGCCATATACAGCAATGCCTTGTCCTACGCCACAACCACCTGCTGCAATTGCTACAAGAGCAACAGCTATTGCCAATCCTGCAAAATAAATCACAACTACTTCCTCCTTTCAAATTACGTAACAGTTCAGATCACCGCAGAGAACGCCGAGATCGCAGAGGTTATTAGAGAATAGACAAAGAAGTTATGCGGGGTTTTCCCCTCCCCCTTTATCCCCCTCCGTGAGGGGGACAGGGGGAGGAATCCGCATTTCTCTGCGTTCTCCGCGCCCTTTGCGATGAACTATTACCAATTAACCTACTTATGACATCTGAAATGCCATCTTTTTGCCAACCACACCTGGTTTACCATAATGTTTTGCTTTTCCCTCAATCCTTAAGCATAAATCTTCGGTAATCTTATTGTCAAGCTTTACCACGTCTCCAACCTTGAGGTTCATAAGTTCATTAAGCGACAATTGGGTTGCCCCAAAAACCACAGAAGCGTTTAATTCTACTTCCTTAATAACATTTTCAATAACGGCAATCTCCTTTTGTCTGTCAGGTTTCTCTAATTTTAATTTTATCATTAACATTTCCAGGCTTGTAACCGGTATGCATAGAATGACTGTCCCATTGCCAAGATCTCCACTTATCGCAAAATTGATCGATATCATAAGTTCTGTAATGGGAACCAGCTGCAGTGACTTTATATCCATCTCCATTTTCTCTAAACTCCATTCCAGCTTTGCCAGTTTTGACCAACATGACTTTACATCTTCCATAATATTTGATAATACAACACCTACCACGGACTCTTCAATCAAGGTAAGCGGCCTTATCTTTTGTGGTATTTTCCCGGGGCCGCCCAGTCCCCGATCTACAATAGCAAGACAGTAACCCACATCGACAGTCAAACAACCAAACCCATTGAGAGGTTTTAAATTCACCACATTTGCGCACACAACGTCCGTAAAAGAATTTACAAATACTTCGTAACTGAATTCTTCAATAGCAATGAGTTCTACAACTATCGAGGACCTTAAAAAACGAGAAAGAGTAGCCCCCAGGGCTTTTGCCAGTTCTTCACTAATCTTTTGTAACCGGCGTTTTTGTTCTCTGGGAAATCTATCGGGACGTCTAAAATCATAGTGTTGAATCTTTTTATCTTTTTTTGGTTCTACCTTTTGCCCAACTAAAACCTGTCCACCCTCTATCGCAGAGAGTAGCGCATCCACCTCTTCATTATTTAATATAGAATTTGACATCTCTACTTACCCTTAGGGATTGACAATAAATAACATGAACAACTTCGTGTTGTTGTGCCACTTCGACAGGCTCAGTACAAGCATCAGGGCTAAAGCCCCAGTATGGCGTGTACCCAGTAACCCCAGCCTTAAGGCTGGGGTTAGTGATGGTCTTATCGTTCGACTGAGCTCACGACGAAGTCTGCATTGGGCTTTAGCCCTGACAATGCTTGTACTGAGCCTGTCGAAGCGCCTGATCTTCAAAGTATCGGACAACAAACTTGTTCAGATTATTTATTGTCAATCCCTTCGCTCCCGTGGTTATTGAACAACAAATTCTGTAAAATACACCTGTAATACACCCTCCACCTTTAATAAAACATCTACAGCATCTTTTGTTTCTTTTCTAAGGTTCTCTTGTGCTTCTAACCCATCAATATCTTCTAATGTTTTTGAGGATAGGATAGAAATTAACCGATCTTTTATTTGTATAGACTTTGCTTCAATCAATTTTTTTACGTCACCATCTTTTGCCTCTAAGTTTATCTTCGCCTTTAGATACCGTCTTCCGTTAGAACCGCTCAGATTCACAATAAGTGTATCCAAAGGAACAATCAGGGATTCTTCCTTTTCAGCGCCTTCTTTTTCCTCTTTCTTTTTTGATGCCGCGTATTCCTTTTGCGTCTCTCTTCCATGCGTCTTCCACTCTTTTTGTTTTTCCTCTTTTGATGCCGAGGCTGGTTCTTTCTCCGTTTTTGGTTGTTTTACCGCTTGTACCTCTCCTGTTTCTGCAACTACCTCTGCTTTCTGGCCCACGATATCAGGCTGTACATTCCCTGTTAAAGATGGATACACTTTCGAAACAAACACAAATGCACATCCTACCGAAATCAAGACAACAATCCCCATCATTATAATAGTTTTGTTGCCTTTCCCCTTCGCCGCCGCTGGCTGCTCTGCGGCATTGCTTTCTTCTTTTGTTACTATTTCTTCCTTTTCCGCCATAATTCTTTGCCTCTATATATTCTTTAAATTATTTTTTAACGCTTTTGAAATCACTTTTCAATAATTTCAACTTTTCACTCAATTTGACGGCAAGGTTGGGTTCGAAAGACTCTAAAATCCTGCCTGAACTCTTGCCATCCATCATCGTCAATAATTTAACTGCTGTATCCTCATCCATTTCTTTTATAATCATAGCCGCTTTTTCCGGTTTCATACCCCCATAAATTGAGGCTAATTTCTTGATATTTTTAGATTCCGCCTCATCAAGTTGAATAGTTTCCTTTTTCAACGCTGCCTTTTGCGTAGTCACAGAATCAAGGATCTTGTTCAATTCTTGTTTAAGAGTATCGAGTTCTTTCCTTTCGGCGTCCATATCTGCGCGCAATGATTCGAGTGTCTTCTCTTTAAGATATAACAGCTCATTTCTTTTCTCATACTTATGTTTTTCATCCTCTATCTCTTTAAGCATCTTAGCTATTTCATTAGAGGAAAGAGGTTTAAATATTGTTGTTGCGTTTTGTTTATACACGGGAGGCATCTTTGCAAGTTTTGTGGTAGCTGTACCACTATGATTCCCATCTGGATTATCATTCTTCTCTTCATCTTGTGATGCCGTCTGAGGTAATTGAGGTGGTGGTGGAGTTTTGGAACCTTTCATAAAAAGCATTCCCATTACAGAGACTCCAAAAACAACAATTCCTATCCCTGGCAGCATCATCATTTTTTTGTTTATTGGAAGCTTCATAATTACATTCTCCGGAAATTATCAATGAATTTGTTTTTTCTTATGCCGGTAATAGAACTTTGATACTGCAATCTCATCGAAATGTTTATTTTCCATTTTTAATACGTGCGCTTTATACTCTTTTTCGTAACGCTCACGCAGTTTTTCAAGCACCTTTCTCTTTTTAAAGACATGTAACAGGTTTTCCCGCGCGCATCCTACCTTTTTAGAAGTGTCCTCTGCTTTAGAGTTCTGTATGGCAATGTCACGATTCAGTTTTGAAAAGTACGACTCAAATAAAACAAATAACTTTGCTTCAGACTGTTTACACAACTCTTTTTCCATCTCTGATTGTTGCACTGTTAACACAGATTGCAAAAATACAAGCAACTTCTCCTCGTCACGCAATTGTTTTTGTAAACTCTGTAACTCTTTAACGAGGTTTTCTTCTTTACATTTTTCAATTTCCAGTAATTTCTGAAATTTAAAATGGAATCCCATGAAAATACAGTTATACCTTCCTTTAAATTAGGCTACCTTCGGCTACTAAATATTCTCCTCCCTTGATGGGAGGGGCAAGGGGAGGGTGATTAACTTTTTTCTTCACCCCCACCTAGCCTCCCCCATCAAGGGGGAGGAAGTAAGTCAGAACCACCAGCGTAGCTGGTGGCTTGATTAGCCCTAAAAGGGCATTGTTACCGGCAACCCCTTAAGGGGTTACTCTCTCATATACCTGTTTTTGCCTTATAATGGCTATTCACTGCTGGTTCAGGCTTGAAGCCTGAACCGAAACATTTTGGTTCAATCGGGGACGATTGAACCAGCGCCATCAGGGCTAAAGCCCAATTCCCGTTTTTAGGAGGACAAGTTCCGATAAGACCGTTACTAACCCCAGCCTTAAGGCTGGGGTTAGTGGGTACACGTCATACCGGGGCTTTAGCCCTGATGGCACAGCAACATGAAGTTGTTCACGTTATCAATTGTAAATCACTTGGCGCTTAGGTAACACTAATCACATCATCCGTTATTTATTTTTAAACATATTTAAAAGTCTTCCAACTGTTTCACTAAAATCACCATCTTCCATCACATCTTGTTTGAGGTAATCTTTTATCTGCTCGTTCATGGATATGGCAAAATCAATTTTCTGGCTGCTTCCCTTTGTATAAGCCCCTATATTAATCATATCCTCAGATTCTTTGTAAATCGCATACACCGTTTTCAACCTATGAGATGCTTTTCTATGTTCCGGAGCAACAATGTCATCCATACTTCTACTAATACTCTCCAAAACATCAATTGCGGGATAATGGTTCTGATTGGCTAAAGCCCTCGATAATACAATATGACCATCAAGGATGCCTCTGACAGCATCTGCAATAGGTTCGTTCATATCGTCACCATCCACTAACACAGTATAGAGACCTGTAATACTCCCTTTTGAACAGGTACCAGACCTTTCCAAAAGTTTTGGCAATAAGGCAAATACAGAAGGCGTATAACCCTTTGATGTGGGAGGTTCTCCTATCGCCAAACCAATTTCTCTCTGTGCATTGGCAAACCGCGTTACAGAGTCCATCATTAACAATACCTGCATTCCCTGGTCTCTAAAGTATTCTGCAATGGCAGAAGCTATATATGCCCCTTTTACTCTCAATATGGCTGGTTTATCAGAGGTAACAGAAACTACAATAGATTTTTTAAACGCTTCGTTACCAAGACTTTTCTCAATAAATTCACGTACTTCCCTTCCTCGCTCGCCAATGAGGGCTATCACGTTTACTTCAGCTTCTGAATTTCTTGCAATCATTCCCATTAATGTGCTTTTTCCCACGCCACTACCTGCAAATATACCCAATCGTTGTCCTTTACCACAGGTAAATAACCCGTCTATCACTCTGAGTCCCGTTCTTATCGGTTCCTTTATTCGGTTCCTTTTTAAAGGGTCTGGTGGTGAATTATATATCGAACGATACCCTTCTGTTTTTATTGGCCCTTTCCCGTCTATTGGTTCACCCATGCCTCCAATAACCCGACCCATAAGCTCCATACCGACTCCTACCGTTAAAGGACTTCCCGATGCGATGACTTTGCTTCCCGGACTGATTCTATCCAACTCACCAATAGGCATCAGGAGAATCTTTTTCCCCTTAAAACCTACCACTTCTGCGGGCACTGGCGCATGCCCATTGTTTAATTGAATGTAACACAAATCTCCCACCGGAACAGACGGGCCATTTGATTCAATCACAAGGCCGGCAACATGAACCACTTTGCCTGTAAATCTGATTGGAACTACGGCAGATACCCTTTCCTGATATTGTTTGAAATCAATGCACAGTTGACTCATTTTTATTTCCCACCAGGGCTTTTCTGATTTCTTCCCAACGGGTCTCTATCTGACAATCGACACTCCCAAAATCTGTCTCTATTACACATCCACCAGAAGTAATCGCACCATCTTCCAGTATCTTTATATTCTGATCTACCACTTTCATCTCTTCCAATAAATTTATTTTCTTCGTATCGTCGGGTGAAAGGCGTACGGCAACAATCTTCTTCCCACATACATGGGAAAGAGCCTCTTTGACCACATATTTTATAACGTCTTTACCATGGTTGCTAATTTCTTCCCCGACCATCTTGTTTGAGATGGTCAAAATAAGTTTTATGATCTCAGGTTCACTCTCTTGCCATATTTTTTCCCGCTTATCTATTAGCTGATTAACCGCATTCTGAAATAAGGCCGTTAACGATGCATATTCGCCTTTTATTTTTTCTATTTCCAGTTTAAAGTCTTGTTCAGCATCCAGCCTCCCCTTTTCATATGATTCGTCCTTCGCTATTTCAAGCGCCTTCAATTTTTCTTCTTCGCCATTTACTTTTCGTGTTACTGTCTTGCCATCTGGATAAGACTTACTTTGATATCCTATCGATTGTAATACATAAATACCTTTTACATCAGGTAACGCATACACTTTCTTGTTTTTCATACGAATTTTTCGACGCTCCCTTTTCCACCCTTCTTTTTTACAATCGATTCACCTTTCGCTTCAAGCCGTTTTATTGCTTCGACAATTTGTTGCTGAGATGCTTCCACCTCAGATAAAAGCCTTGGACCTAACAACTCCTGCTCTTCCCGAACAGCATCACCTACACGCTTCGACATGTTGCTAAAGAACTTCTTCGCAATTTCTTCATTTGCAGTTTTTAGCGCCAAAGCAATTACACCGTTGTCAACCTCTGTAAGAACCTTTCTAAATGCTTCGTCCTGAACAAAAACAACATCCTCAAATGTAAACAATAATTTTTTAATCTCGTCTGCCAGTTCTGGATTCTTGCGGCTTATCAGATCAACCACATTCTTATCCGCCGGCCCTTCCATACCACTAATAATTTCTGAAGCAAGTTTATACTTTTTCTTTGCCGGCGTTTTCTGACGCCGGTCCTCATTTTTTATCTTTGACGCAACAACTTCGTTTACCTGATATAACAACTTCATAGGAGGAGGTTCCATCGTAGCTATTCTCATAAGGATATCCGCCTGTAATTCCGCCGGGAATTGAACCAACACCTTTGCCGCACGCTGTGAATCAACATAAGTCAAAACAAGTGCAATCGTTTGAGGATGTTCACCCACGAGTATGCGAAGTAATTCTTCCTCACTTGATCCTTTGAGAGGATAAAAGGGAGCGGGAAACAAAGTCCCTTCTTCAACACTCGTCAGAATTTCTTCACTTTTTTGCGTACCGACAGCCTTTGCAAGAAGTTTTTTGAACGAATTGTTATCGTATTTTACACCTTTTTTACTTAATTTTAATTCTTTAGATAAGTCATCGAGCACCTTCTCTATGAGTTCCTTGTCAATATGATCAAACTTCGTCATCTCGACAGATATCGCTGCAATTTCCTCATCATTAAATTCCTTGACCAAATTTGCAGCGCTATCGGCATCAAGGGTTGACAAAATAATAGCTACTTTTTGTATTCCTGTTAAAATTTTTACCGCATTCATTTATTTATACCCTTCAGATCGTCAGTAATCCATTTCTTTAATGAACTTGCAGTTACGCTTGGGTCTTTTCTAATATTTCTAACAACTTGATCGCGCAGTCTTAAATGTTTTGTGTCATCAACTTCTTCCTCTTCTTCCTCGTCTACTATCGTCATATTCGAGTACGGTGTTTGTCTTTGTGTATTGTTAGCCTGTTCATTTACCATTTTAGCCTTTTTCAGTTTCTTCATACTCCGCATCACAAACATGAGAAAAACCAATACGGTAATTGCAAGCGACCCATTCTTTGCCATCTTCAACATAAATTCTTTTTGCTGCTCCTTTTTCAAAGATGCCTCTTCCTGTTCATAAGATGGTTCATAAAATTGCACGTTTTGTATTTCAAAAGTGTCATTACGATTGTTTGATTCGTCGATACCAAGCGCCTGTTTTACCAGCGCTGCAATTCGTGTTATATCGTCTTTATTTCTTGGACTGTAAACCTTTTGAATCTTCCCATCTTCAGTCTTCTGGTCTTCATACACCCCGTCAACAAGCACTGCTACGGACAATCTCTTTAAATTTGCGCCGTAATCAGCAATAACTCGTTCTGTCTTACTCAGCTCATATTGCGTTTGAGCCGTCTCTTCCTCTTCGGAAGACCCAACAGACTGGATAATTCCCGATTGTGACAGATTAAGATTAGCCTGCATCCCTGGCACACCGCCTCCCCCAGAAAATGGCGCACCGCCAGACACTCTTGTCGTTACCGTTTGAACTTTAGGAACCCTACGTTCTGGATCATATTCAACAAGTTTCTCATCCACATGTTTAAAATCCAAATCGGCGCTTACACGCACAACTGATTTACCAGCGCCAACGATTTTTTCGAGCAAGTCCTGGGCCTTTGCCACAAAATGATCCTCAAGCTTTTTCTTTACATCTAACTGATCGTTACTCGTGCCTATCATTGATGATGGTGATTCCTTCTTAGAAAGCAGATTCCCGCGGGTATCGGCAATGGTAACATTCTCCGGTTTAAGCCCCTCAACACCTGCGCTTACCAGATGAACAATACTGGCAACCTGCTCAGGCCTTAACACGCCGCCACTCCGGCTTTTCAGTTTTAAAATGACAGAAGCCGTTGGTGGTTTTTCATCCTGTATAAAAAGAGAACCCTCAGGTAATGCAAGATGCACCTGCGCCCATTCTACATAGTCTAAATGCCTGATTGTTTTTGCAAGTTCTCCCTGAATCGCCCTGCGATAATTTACTCGTTGCACAAAATCTGATGTGCCAAAGCCAACCTTGTCCAGTAACTCATACCCTGATTCCTCTCTTGGCAATCCTTTACCTGCCAGTTTGAGCCTCATTTCATGTACTTTTTCACTGGAAACTGCTATCGCAGACCCATTCCCACGGATTTGAAAAGGAATATTTTCTTCTTTAAGCACATCGACAATTTCACCGCTTTCTTTCGGCCCCAGCTCTCCATACAAGAGCGCAAAATCAGGCTTCCTCGCCCACTGCGTCACACCGATGATTCCGCCTACAAACCCCATCGTCATCATAATCATGATAAACTTGTGTGAAAAGCTGATTCCATTCCAGACATTGCCGAGCTGCCCCATCACATTCTTCAAATCAAGGTTCATTCTTTTTTTTCTCCATTCCCCATTTTCATGAGGACAAGTTTTAAATGATTAACAATATTTAGCTTTGTTATGAAAAGATGCAGCAATTTTAGTACCAAGCTGGTATATCAAGCTATTCAGTTAAAATTAGTCTTAACGCTTTACGGGCATGAATACTACATATTCATGATAATTATTGTTTGATGCGTTATTCAATTTCCATCTATCAGAAGTTGATAATTCCAATAAAAATGCTATTCGGTGTATATTTTTTTAACAAGTATTTACGAACCACAAAGGCGCGAAGAGCACAAAGAAAGGAATTTAAATCTCTTTGTGTCCTCTGTGTCTTTGTGGTTAAATTTGTTTTGGTTGCGGCGTAGCCACTCTATAGTATTACCCTGTAAAAACTTCTTTTTTTTGTAAGTTTTTCTTCGTGTCATAAAAAGTTAAAAGTGCCTAAAGTTTGAAGTGAGCTAAAGTTGTG
>JANLHY010000543.1 GCA_024653795.1 Candidatus Brocadiaceae bacterium
TAAGGCAAATTCTCAATACAAATGTTTCTTAACCGTTCAGCTATGTCATTAAGGCTATCAATGGTATTCCTGAAGCTCTGGACAGGATTCCGTCCAGTAGTGGAAGGCATAGCAAACCCGCCCCGATTCATGTCGCCTGAAAAGGTAGTTCTATTGAGGTAATACCACCACGAGACACGCTCAATTTCATCTACTACAGGGATATTCCCCGCCTTCCAGTTCTTTCGTATATCCTGCCATAATCCCCGTGAGTAAGGCATGTATGTAAGCCTGTCAATCAACACTTGCCGTGTCTCTGAATTCTGAATTACCCTGAAGAAGTTTATCAAGTGGTTATCAATATCGTTTATAACCTCAACCTGTGACGGTGACTTGCTAAAAAGCAAATGCGCCGCACCTGAGAACGGTTCACAATATGTCACATGCTCAGGGATATACTGATTTAGCCAGCCTGCAAGATAATACTTCCCGCCAATACGGCTAACAGGTGATTTCAGACAATTCACCGTTTTCGATCCTCTCCCAATATCTTTTACGTCCTGCCATTAAATTTGCGTTCATACATACCCCCTAGAATTAAAATTTCACGGCATTACTGAATAAAAAACATAGTCATTTTGTCTATCCTTCGACACTCCGACCGACCTCATCGACCTAGACCACGTTGAAGGCATTCCAAATCGTTTCCAGGTCATCCAGCAAGGCTTTTAGTGCGTGTGTTTTGGAAAATTTAAACCTGTCCAGGTGCAAGCCGTTCCTCAACACGGTTCCTGTTAATATATGCCTGCAAATCTTCTGGACGGAATCTTGTTAGCTTTCCCAATTTGACATGGGTAATTTGTTTACGCATGACCATTGCATAAAGCGTGCTTTTCTTAATCCCCAAAAAGTCGCTGGCTTCATCCATGTTCAAAAGTTTGTCAACATTAGGCAACATTTTCAATGTTCCTGTCATCAAAGTCCCCCCTTTAAAATTGTTAATATAAAATTCATTCAGTTTTTTCAATCGACTTAAACTTATGACCATTTTCGCACCTGTGATACCTGATAGGTCTATCAGTCTTGTAGCATTGATGCCGCTCCGTTCCGCAAAGCGGGCATCTTGTAATGTGGTAATTAACGCACCCGACAAACCCGTCTTGCCGTCCTTTCTTTTTCCCCTCTCCACGCAACCAGTTTTTTTGACGCTCAATCCACGCCATTTACCGTAGCATCAGTCTTATTTTCCCCATTCAATCTCCCCTCGTCATCAACCATTCCATCAGCATACGCATTGAGTATATATGTTACCCTGTCGTCTATTTGTGCCTGTATCTCCACAGGACTTAGCCCAGCCAGGATGGGAGCAAGGCTTCTACCTAACCCAAGAAATGAGTTCTTAAGGCTCAATACACGCCTTACCCGCCCCTGTGTCACTTCATCTATTGACACCAACTCACCTCTGAGTTTTGCAAGTTCCACCTGCTTCAACTCCGCTGTCGCTTTCCTGCTCTGTAAGTCCCAAAAGTCAATACTTTCTGTGTCACTAATTTCTAATTTTCTGCTATTCTTATCCTTTTTTTTACCTTTGCCGTGCTTTAACACCCATGTATTTATTTCCAGAATATCGTAATACCCATTTTCAAGCTTTGGCATGTCTTCCCGCACCCATTGCCTTACAGTTCTTTCAGACACCCCGAAGACCGCACCTAATTCTTTTTGCGTCCCGACACACCCAGCAGGCAGGACGCCTTGACCTTTTGTCACTTTCGTCTTTTTTAACTTGTTTTTCCCCATTACTTTTTACCCCAAAATACGACAAGTTGTAAACACAATAAATATAGCTGCTTACAGGAACAGGAACACCCAAAATAATTTTGGATGTCACTTTTTGTGTGCGCTAGACCAGTTTGCGTCACCCCGCCCCCCCTCTGGAAGTACCTTTAATGCCGCCGCCCCCCGCCCTGCCACAATCAGGGCAAAATTGAAGGACAACAGGGGATGGCGGCTCATGGTTGTACAATTACAATTTACTTTTTACCAAAAATTTTCCTGCTCTCGTTTATACAACTTTGTCGGTCAATCTTTTCGACAAGCTGCAATGCCCATTTAAGCTCCAGCCTATTTTCCTCTGAAGCGTTCGCCCTCAGAGTTATGAGCGTTTTCTTCAACCTTGCGATTCCCAATTTTGTCAACCCCTCAATCGTGCCGTTTTCAATCCCCTCAAAAGTCCTGCCAATTTCTTCTCGCATATCTGAAATAGTTAAACTCATTTTCCCACCTCCAAAAAATCAAAAATAAAAAGATATAAAATTACTTTACAGTCTGTGCGAAAACTTCCTGTCCTTTCCTTGACAAAGCAGAGACGTCGACACTTTTTGCCGTTACGTCATCAAGAAACGGAAAATTCCTTATCACCCCATTAGTCATACCTTCTAAGAGCGTGGAAACCGCCAGGTATTCCAAAAACTTTTCATGTGCCAGCCCTCGAATTTCCTCAGTTTTCTGGCTTAGAAGATGCTCACAAATCCCACGTCTTGCCGTGTATGACTTGTTCTGCAACAGCGGCAGTTCGTTTACGGAATTTTTCATCACGAGTTCAATATCGTTGAGGATTTCCTCTTGCAGTCGGCAGGCCGATTTTGCTTTGTTGTGTTTTTCACGGGCTGCCGAAATAGCCGCCAAAGAGGTATAGTTCCCCCGCTCCTTCGCTGTTTGAGTTTCAGTGACAAGACCTCTGCTTACCTGTAATTTATTTTCCGCTTCCACAAGCTGTCCCTGAAGCCCGCTAATCCTTGTAGTTTCTTCTGCTATTTCCTTTTCAGCGTTTCTGTACTCTGTTATATTTTCCTCAAATGTTTTTTGCATCCTTACCGCCTCTCTTATCAAAAAAAGTTAGATAAAATTTATTTAGCTGCCTGCGTCAAAAGTTTTGTCTCGAACCGCCTCCTTTCTGGGATTGAAATCCCCATGTTCCGATAAGCATTACACCTCGCCCGAAAACTTGCTTCCAGCACGCCGACATTTGAATCTACATAGTCATAAATAATAGCGTTTTGCTTGCCTTGTGCCGTTCTTAAAATGCGTCCAACGCACTGGATCAAACGGCCCTGGTACTTTATCGGTGTTGCCAGAAAAATACTTGATAAATCTTTACAGTCAAACCCTTCACCAATCAATTGAGACGTTGCTACCAATACTTTGATGTTTCCCTGGCTCAGTTCATCGACAATGGTTTTTCGCACGCCGCCTGCCATATCACCAACCAGTAATCGTGTCTCGATATTCCTGGCATGTAACATCTCATATAGAATTTCACAATGGTTGCGTCTTTCTGAAATCACCAGTGCGATGCCATTATTATTTTCAATCTGATCCAGCACGTCATCAATTATCAATTCATTCCGCTCACAATCTTGTGTCATTTCGTCAATCATCTCGGAATAATTGTCGTCATAAAAGTAGTCAAAATCCGTTTCCCTGATACGCAAAGTCGCAATCATAATCTTATACATATCCTGCAATTCTTTTGTGGTAATCTCGTGACATCTATCACCCACGTAAAAATAGATAAGTTTCGTCAATCCGTCCCTTCGGTAAGGAGTAGCGCTCAATCCCAGCACATACCTGCAATCAAATGCCTGTACAGCTTCCAGGAACGTGCTGGACGGTATTCTGTGGCATTCATCTACTATTAAGAAGCCAACACGCCCCCTGACCGTCTCAGCGCATTTCTTAAGGCTTTGCACTAAGGCTATGCTCACCTTGTCCCCAATTGTTTTACGCCCATTACCTATCAATCCAATTTCGTCTTTGGGTATGCCTAGAAACTGCTCAATCTTTCCCTGCCATTGGTGCATCAATTCTTTTGAATGCACAATTACCAAAGTTGGCTGCCTTCTTTCGGCTATCATTTTAAGCGCAACAACGGTTTTGCCGCTGCCAGTCGGGGCCTGCAAAACACCGAACCGCCGTTGCAGTATCATTGAGACCGCCCCCTCTTGGAAATCGTGAAGCCTGCCCCTAAAAACGAAGTCAATCTCTGGCAGGAAACGAGTCTGGTCAACAATCTCAAAGACAATTCCGTTGTAATTCAAAATGCCTGTGAGCTGCCTGATGAACCCACGTGGAACAACTAAATCACCCTCAACACTTTCAAAAAAATACAGCTCTTGAGGTGTCCCGCCGTTCCACCTGCTATGCCTTTGGTTATCCAAAAATTTAGGATTCTCAATCGTCAAACGTTCCCGTATTGCCTGAACCGCCTGGACTGGCAAGCACTTTGCGTCAACCGAAATTTTGTTGTCAATTGTAATTGTGAGCATTTTAACCTTTTTGAAATTCAGGGGCAGGGGCCAGAGAGAGATGCGAAAACCCTCTGGCCCGTTCGGCTAAGGAGGCGCCTAGCCCCTTCTGAAAAGTCTGATATTACCTTTTGCGAAATAGTCCGTTGTTAAACTAACAGTCACCATTTGCTACCCTCCAAAAGATTGATAGTTTTCATGTTAGTAATTTGTTGATACAAACTCTTCCACTCTTTCCTTGAGTGTGTTTAACTTGTCAAACTCGCCGTTCTGTTCTTCAACCTCTGTATTAAATGCGTCAATATCAATCTCGTCCTCAATAGCGTCCTTAATTTTTGATTCAAGAACGTCTGGCCTTAAGGCGTCCAGTTCAACGGCCACCTCGCCATAAGCGATGATGTGTTTCTTGGCTCTGGTGTCCGTATGTTTCAAGGCGTGTGGGCTGTGTGGCAGTTTATACGTGTGGATGTCTTCCTGAGTCAATGCAATCCTTTTGAATTTGATTCCATTAACGCCCATTTCATCATTTAAGGTGGTTTCCATTGCTGTCGACATTTCAACACCCGAAGGATCGAAATCCCCAAAGTATAAAGCTAAAGGTTGTTTGTCTTGTCTAACATCTAGCCTTTCTTTGAAGTCATTCAGAAAACTGATAGAAGAAAACCCCTTGCATACCACAACTGGAATAGTGTATTTTTCGGCTATCTTCGTAAAAACGGTGCTAAGTGCGTCTTTCTCAATCCATATTTCCAGGTATTTTTCCTGCGTCTGTAAAAGGTCTCTGGAATACCCGCCCAAAAAATGTGCTAGCGAAGCGCTTATGAAGCTGCTTGAAGAAGACCAGCCAGTCAGGTTATGGAAAGACCTGGTTCTGTCTTCCAGAATATCCCAGCTTATATGTCCGTCAATCCTTGCCCATTTCAGCAGGTTGGAAAGCATTCCATACTGGCTTTTATTGTTTTCAATATACCCTTTGCCTACCAATTGGTAATAAATTTGACGCAAAGTTAAAGGGACGTATTCCTGAAGCTCGTTTAGAATTTCTTTAACCTTGCTTAACTTATCTAACTGCCCTTCCGTCCACTTCCATTCACGCCTTGCCATTTTTACCTCCTGGAAAATAAAGTTTTACAATGGTTTTAGTGTTTTAACAGCCGTCACAAAACCAACAGAATTTATTTTCATATAGACATCAATTACGTCACCGTGCCAGCCGCAACTATAGCAGTAAGCGAAGTTATTTTTAATGCTCATCGACGGATGTTTATCCATGTGATTTCCGCTTACACAATGCGCTTTCCCATTACGGATATTCTGCAAAAGGTTTTCCAGTGAAAATTGCTTTGCTCGTTCAATATCATTTTGCGTGATGCGATTGTCATTTCTGGAATTTTTGAAATTCAAATCTGATTCATATTTTTTAATTTCTTTATCAAGAATCCTCATTGAATCCAGCAAGAGAAAGCGGTTGAGTTCGTTATTGCCTGAAAACGCCTGCAATACCTGGCTTTGTTCGTTTTTTAGCTCTCCAATCTTTTGATTGAGATATTCTTTGCGTCTGGCAACCGCCCATTGAACGTCAACGCCAAAATCTTTTGCAGTTTGAATTACGGAATACATATCGCCTCCCGTAAAAGTCCATCAACTTTCAAGAGTTTAATTTTCTTTTCAAGAACGCCCGTCCGTCTATGAAAACATACTTTCAACCATGCTTCATTGTCGGTCTTAACATCCCGCCAAATCATTATGCCAGCATCGCTCTCTTGACTCACAAAACTGGAATCACGAATATTATCATCCGAAGGTTCTTGGTATGGATCAAGTTTACTTGTATGGCACATCAAAAAAATTACAATATTTAGTTCAATTGCCAGAGTCTTCAAGGTTCGGATGACCTGGCCAATTTCAATAGATGTGTTTCGCATCCGTGCAAGGTCGAAAAGAAAATGAAGGTGGTCGATAAAAACCATTTTAATTCCATACTTGACCAGCCCCTCAATTATGCGTTCACGCAACCATTCCAATGAATTTGTTTTCAGTTTTAAAGGCATGACAAATACAGGCAGTTCACCAGGAAAGCGGTTTATAAACTCACACACTGGCAATTCATAAGAAAACCAGAGAGATATTACGTCCTGTTTTGCAAAGTTTCTGGTTAGCGTTTGGGCGAACAAGGTCTTTCCTGCTTTTCGGGGCCCGGAAATGGCTATCAGTTCACCAGGTACAAAGCCCCCTGTATAGCGGTCAAGCATCGGTAATCGTGACATGACAGGGGCAACCTTTGGCAATTGCTCAATAATACTTTTCATGTCATACGAAGTGATGACTTTGTCCTGTCCCTGATATTCCGAAAGTTCTATAAACTGTGTCGCTAAATCTTTTTGTGTGTCCATTTTCAAAAATACCTCGTTTGGTTTGTTAATTTTCCAGCTTTCAAATAAAGCTGGTCGTACTTCTCACGTAATTTTTGTGTCGAAAGTATATTTGCCTGCCAGAACGAGTCCGCTTGACACCAGGTAATGACTTTTTCGACTTCATCCACAGGCCGCTTGTCAAGCCTAAGCATCTTATCAATGTGACTTGCCCACTTCTGAAGGTTGGGCTGTTTGAAATTGGGATACCGATGCCTGATCAGAAAGAAAAGAAGTTCACTTAGTCGGACTTCATTTGAAGTCGGACTAAATATTTCTTTTGTAATATTTATATTGTGGTAGCAGTTTTCTGATACGGTCTTCCACACCTCGTAATCCTTATTAAATCTGTATTTCTTGGTTAGACCGTTGCAGTATTCTGATACGGTTACGATTTTTATATCTTCAAGAATATTGATTATCTGTGAACATCGGCTCTTACTCATGCCTGATATTTTTGCCATTTGAGTCAATGAAATTGTATCCTCCCTTTTATTAAATCCGTAGGTTTTCCGAAGTATCAGAAGCGTTAATCTGAAGCAGTGGCCCGACATCTCTGCCTTAATCAGGGCCTCCAGAAGAACATTCGCAATTCGTGTGAAGCCGTTTTCGATTTGTGGATTAGCCATTTTCAGTTTTCAGTTTGTGGGTTTACCCCTGTTAACCCTGGTTGCCTGTTTCTCAAAGGCGATTGTTTTCCTGCCCATTTATTTTCAGGTGTTCCAGACTTGTAACCATAGCATCAATCTGATTTCCAAGCCGCACAATGTTGTATCATTTATTCGCCATCTCAAATAATGCTTGCTGAATTTTTGGAATATCGGATTCCCTGAAAACTTTGTGGCCGTTAGGCATTCTTAGAAAATCTTCTTCTTTTAAACGCCTGGAATCAAAAAGGTAATCCAATTTGTACCGTGGCACACGCAGAAGTCTTAAGACATTTGAAACCGTATAGAGTTTTTCTTGGGGAAAAGTGTTTGTTGTCATGTTTTATCTCCGTAGAACTAAAAAGAAATTTACGTCCTTACTCTATATTGCCGTAATTACAGAAGTTCTTTTGATTTTACAGCGATAAGAATTTGCGTATTAGCCGGGGAAGCTATGACTATCAAGGGAGAAAAGGGGGGTGGTTTCTCTAAAAATTATTTTCAAAACAAAAAAACCCTGCGCTGTAATTACAGCAAACAGGGTTTTTAAAGGTTCTTGAAATGGCCTGATGTTGGATTTTTAGTTAGTCGTTTTCTTCCTCATAATTCGTAAAACCATATACGGAACGATTGCTTTTATCTGCGATATTAACCTTGAACTGTGGCTCATATCCATGCTTTAAACTAATAGAGTTGCCCTCTATCCTAAAATATTTTTTTAAAGACTTTCTTAGACGGGAAATATCCTGTTCCACTTTTTCCCTTGAATTCTGAGAATACTTTATAGACCCTTTGGTAAATTCAAATAGCCTTCTCCATAATTTATTCGGCTGTCCTGTTCTGACATCTTTAAATCCCATTTCAGCATAAGTTTTCCTTTTTGTTTTTTCTCTTATAGTCAGCCTTACAACATCTTTATTATCATTAAGAAAAGATATTTCTAATTCACCCCACGTAGCCCCCTTTGGTGTGGGAAATGGGATAAATTATGGCTGCATCCCTTGTTCAGGTTGATGCTTTGTCGTGTCCTGTGTAGCTGGTATTCCAGATGTCTCTGCTTCTTTTTTCTGCAAGGGATTAACTATAGCAGCTTGATCCAGAAATCTCCCTTTTCCTAAATCAAAGACTTTAAAAAGGCGTAAAAATGACGGTGGTAAAGATTTTATGTCGCCGCCTGGCTTTAAAGAAGCGATAACAAATACGTTTCCATCAATCATTTGTGGGACAGCCGCTTCTAAGTAATCGTAGGGTTCGCTTTGTATGGTTGCTATGAGACATTTCCCATATAAATAAGAATCAAGAAGGGCGTATTCTTTACGGATTTTTGTATGCCCCTTTGCTATTTCATCACTAATAACGACTATTGGGATTCGTGGAAAAGGTTCACCTGCTGACCAATAATTATAGTGCTTGTTGACCGCTTTGCTTATATCTTCTGCCATTGGTTCGAATGTCTCCTCGTCTGTAGCATTCACAAATAACAGGTGTTTTTTGTGTGCTGGAAGATCGTGTATATAATCGATAAGCTCTGGGTACTTTACAAAATCAGGAACTTCTACTTTAGGTGACATGCTATTATTCCCCTTTCCAATAACACTCCCTTGAAAAAAATTAAGGGCAGGCCGTCAAGGGAATCACGGCTTTTCGGGTGCTACCCTATCCCTTACTTGCATTTTAATCGGCAATTTTTCCATGCCAGCCTGATTTTGACTTGACAAACTTTCTTGCGTCATAAAAAAAAAGGCAACAAGGCTAACTTGTGCCAGCAAGCTAACCTGTTGCCTTAAGCGCCTGGCGTCAAGCCAGGCTATATATTTTGCACTCTGGCAAATGCCATGAAAACCTTGATTTCCGTACGTCTACCACATCTTTGCGCTATTGTCAATGTATTTTATTCTATATTGATGTATTGATGAAATTGGTATTATTCTGAAAGAGTATGACTAAAAAACAAAGAGAAAGCGCCGCTAAATATCTGTATGACATAAGTAAAGGGATTGCCCTACTTACTGTTGTCGGGAATTTTGTAAAAGAGAAATTAGACATTCCTGTTATTGTCTCTGGTATTATAGCAACAATAATTGTTTTCTTTTGGGCATATAGCCTGGAAAGGAATATACAAAATGAGTAATCTTGCTATACTTTTCATAATAATCTCAGTTATCGGAATCATCGGGATATTTTTAACATATTACGGTCAAAGAAAGCATTCTAAACATACCCATTGAGATACCACCAACAAACGCTCTCTGCAAGCGAAATTCCACACGCAAAACGTTTATAGTGGTTTTGGACGTCGAAGCCGTTCGGAATCGTTTCTAGCCCGTTGTAACGCTGTTTAGTTAGGGTATTTTCGGAAACTAACCCGACCTTCGCAATTCGAGGGGTGTATAAGCCGCTAAGCCAGCAAATACAAGGGGTCACCTAAAAAGGTCGGCACTACAGACTGGTTTGTCCG
>JANLHY010000545.1 GCA_024653795.1 Candidatus Brocadiaceae bacterium
CGGACAAACCAGTCTGTAGTGCCGACCTTTTTAGGTGACCCCTTGTATTTGCTGGCTTAGCGGCTTATACACCCCTCGAATTGCGAAGGTCGGGTTAGACAACCAACGAAAATGGTCAGGCAACATTTACCATTACTGCAAAAAAGAAGGCTCGCAAAGCAAGTATCACATTCCAGGCGGCAGGACAGACGAAGACAATACTTGTGACAGTCAAAAAGTAATTCGTAAATTTTTGCTAAAATTCTCCTTTTCCCCATTTCTCCTTAAATCTTTTTGTTATTTTCTTAAATTCGTGTTAATTTGTGGCTTAGTAGTTACCTTTCTTTTCCACCTTCATACATCATCTTCGCCCTAACTAACCTTATTTCTTCATAAGAATACTTGTCTCCAAGCTTCTCCTTCACCGGACTCAGTGTCTGCATGCCCAGCTCTTTTAACGTTTGCATGATTCGCTGCTGCTTTTCTGGATCAACAACGCTGTCCACAGAAATATCCTCACCATCCAGAATGAGTCTTTCTAGATGCGAGGAAATAGTGGACAATGCCAGGCCTCTCTTTTTCGCAATTTCATGCATCGTGAGATGTTGCTTGTAAAGATCCAAGGTTGTTTGGACGGTAGAAGTCTTTGGCTGTTTTATAAGAGATTCAGGACGTTTATGGAGGAGTGGTTTTGGTTCGATGTTGTGCAGTTTGCAGTAATTGACAATCTCCTGTAAAAACGCATCCCCATATCTCCGCAATTTCCGTTCTCCCATTCCACTTATCATCAGCAAGTCAGATACATTTTGGGGATACTGTGTTGACATTTCTTTCAGGCTGGTATCATGGAAGATAACATACGGAGGCACTCCTTCACGATCTGCCATTGTTTTCCTCAAAACTCTTAACTGCTCAAACAATGTGCGGTCGTAATCTTCGCCTGCCTCTGCCTTGAAAATACGAGGAGCTTCTTCGGGTTTTGCCAAGGAAACCTTTTCGTCGCGCAATAACACATCTTTGCTCTTTTCATTCAGCTTTAAGACGGGATACTTGTCCCCATCCAGTCTCAAATGCCCCAATTGAATTAATTCGCGGATAAACGACTGCCATTGCGACTTTGAGTATTCTTTACCCACGCCATACGTCTTGATCGTGTCGTGCTGATTCTGCGCTACTTTTTGATTTTTTGAACCCAGAAGGACGTCAATAACGTAATTTATTCCAAACCGTTCACCCACCCGGTAAACGCACGACAGTATCTTCTGTGCGGCAATTGTTCCATCAAATCTTTCCTTAGGTTCCAAACAGACATCACAACTGCCGCAATTCGGTTCATCGAATATCTCGCCAAAATAAGCCAATAGCAACCTTCTCCGGCACACGTTACCTTCACAATAGCTCACCAACTCCCGCAATTGCTTATAGGCAACTTGCTTTTCATTTTCATCTTCCTTCTGGTCGATAAAATATTCTATCTTCCTCTTGTCGCCGTAACTGAAGAACAGGATACAGTCACTTTTTAACCCATCCCTCCCCGCCCGGCCTGTCTCCTGATAATATCCTTCAATGCTCTTGGGTAAATCGTAATGGATCACATACCGCACGTTGGGTTTGTCAATACCCATACCAAAGGCAATCGTTGCTACGATGATCTCGACATCCTCACGGATAAACCTTTCCTGGTTCTCCGTTCTGACCTCGGCTGTAAGACCCGCATGGTACGGCAGTGCACGGTATCCTTCTGTTTGTAAGCTCGAAGCAAGGCTTTCCACGGTTTTACGGCTCTGACAATAGATGATCCCTGAATCCTTCTTTCGGATATCCAGATATTGGAGTAGTTGATGATATGGATTTTCTTTGGGTTTGATCTGATAATACAAATTTTTCCTGTTAAAGCTCGCCTTAAAAACCTTACCGCCTGACAATTTCAACTGTGTAATAATATCCCCTTGAACGACAGGCGTAGCGGTGGCCGTTAGGGCCATAACAGGCACCTTGGGGAATCTCTCCTTCAACAGCTTTAACTGGCGGTACTCAGGCCTGAAATCGTGTCCCCATTCAGAAATACAATGCGATTCATCAACAGCAAACAGAGAGACCTTTAATCCTTGTAAAAATAGCAAAAATTCCGGCATAACAAGCCTTTCAGGTGCGATATAGAGGATCTTCGTTTCTTTGTTTGACAGACTCCGTC
>JANLHY010000547.1 GCA_024653795.1 Candidatus Brocadiaceae bacterium
CCGGACAAACCAGTCTGTAGTGCCGACCTTTTTAGGTGACCCCTTGTATTTGCTGGCTTAGCGGCTTATACACCCCTCGAATTGCGAAGGTCGGGTTAATCCTGTAAATCCTGTCGAGAAGAAATCTATATAAATTAATGGCTATTAGAAATTTTGCAGAAATAGTTCTTCGGGGAATTAGCCAGGTATTTTTACTCAATAACGTAATAACGGGCATCCTGTTTTTGGCAGGGGCTTTTTATAACTCCTGGCTAATCGGGATAGGCGCTGTTATTGGGGTTCTGACAGGTACGTTTACTGCGCTAATTCTCAAGTACAAGAGAGACGATATCAACAATGGTCTTTATGGATATAACGGCGCTCTGGTTGGTTTGGCTACGGTGTATTTTTTTGGGTTTAACATGCCGTCGGTTATCGCCCTATTTTTTGGCGCTATTTTATCATCAATAATTATGAATTTTATGACCAAATGGAAATTGCCTCCCTTTACCGCACCGTTCGTTATCTCAACCTGGATAGTAATGGCCATAATACTGATATTGAATATTATGCCACTACAGACGGCTCAATTACCAAATGCAAGTAACTTAGAAATTGTTCCTGCTTTGAGCAGAGGCATCGGACAGGTGATGTTTCAGGAAAATATCATTACCGGCATCATACTTTTTGTTGGAATATTGGTGAGTTCAAGGATATCCGTATTATACGCCCTTCTGGGAACAGTGCTTGGGGTTATTGTGGCATTTGCATGCTCATTTTCCCTTAGTATGATAAACGTGGGATTGTTTGGTTTTAATGGAGTTTTATGTGGTATTGCACTATCAGGCAAAAAATGGCATCATGTAATCCTTGCAATTGCATCGATAGTTGTTTCTGTTTTTATAATGTTCGGGATGAGACGTCTCGGTATCATTACCCTGACCGCACCGTTTGTCATATCTACATGGCTAATTTTGTTGTTAAGCAATACGAGGAGATACAGACTGCATAGCACTATGTAAGCACAGCCAAATAGCTTTAACCACGAAGGGCACGAAAAACACGAAGGAAAGATATTTCACCGCGGAGGTGAAATTGTTTTGGATTGGGAATTTTATGATAAAAGTAAAGGTTAAACCAGAAGATTTTATCGTTGAAGAAATTGCCGATGTTCCCATGAGTAGAACGGGAGATTTCTGCGTCTATCGTCTCCAAAAAAGGGGATGGAATACTGTTGATGTTTTAAAAAATCTTTCCAGGAAACTCCACTTACCGTCCTCAGTTTTTTCGTATGGCGGCAAAAAGGATAAATATGCCCTTACATCGCAGTATATAACAATCGCACGGCAGGGCTATAAACAAACAACTCCCTCTGTTTTCGCCCCTTTGCAAGGGGGAGTTGAAAGAGTGGTAAAAAACCCCTGGATTAAGCGTAGGAATTTACAGTCTCCTTCTGTGGTAAATCCTGCAGAGATTGAAAGGCTTATTCCAACGAAGTTAGCCCGACCTTCGCAATTCGAGGGGTGTATAAGCCGCTAAGCCAGCAAATACAAGGGGTCACCTAAAAAGGTCGGCACTACAGACTGGTTTGTCCG
>JANLHY010000570.1 GCA_024653795.1 Candidatus Brocadiaceae bacterium
TACAAAAAATAAAGGAGGCACACATGAATCCCAAATCATCTCATTGCTCATCGCTCTATTGCCCAACATCCATCGCCTGTTTTTACATACATACATACATACATACATACATAAACTAACCCTAACCCTTTTATTTACAGTTACACCACGTGCAAGCTTATTTATTCGTGCCCCACCCCGGTTGCATTAATATAGTTAATACACTCCAAATAAGATGCTGCTTGCCGCAGCCTTAAGCGACCCTACATTTCTATTTTGAAGATTCATAGAAGGAGGAAATTGTTATGAAAAGCAAGAACTTTTTGTCAGGGATATTTTCAGTAGTTTCTTTTATAGTATATCATCCGGGATATTGAACTCAGTTTTTGAATTCACTCGGAACAAACCATTGAAACAAGTTCGGTTGAGAAAGATAATTTGTGCGGAACGCTCGACCCAATTTGACTTAAAGTTATGAAAATTAATTAAGGAGCGGCTATCATTGAATCGAGAACGGATGTCGTAAAAATAATTCTTTTGTTTCTCAATATTCAAGCGAAGATATTTTCGCTCCATTTCCCTTAGCATATCTATGAGATCGTCAACGTCAGATTGTACGGTTTTGTAAGCAAGGACGAGTTCTTCGTTGACATCGGAAATGAAAAATTGATCGATGTCGTACATTTGAGCAACGTAAAAGAAGACAGCTCCGCCGCCAATAAATGGTTCGACGTACCGTTTTATTTTGCCAAGTTTCAACTCAACGGGAAAGAAATTACTCATTTGCTCTAAGATTTGAGTTTTGCCTCCAGCCCACTTCAAAAATGGCTTCGCCTTAGTTGTAATCAGTTGCATAAATTGAGATTCAGGCTAATGGTTGATAGGAAATTGTTTTTCCCTTAAGAATGACAGTAAAAAAAGGGCAAGTCTATAACCCTTCAATGGTAAAGTTTGACCCCCTCCACTATACTTTTTATCATTAAAAATTATGATGAGATTACCCTCTTACACATAGCTATTATGTATGCATAAAAGATTCTGTATATTACAATATTTCTTTTTATTCGTGTCTATTTGTGCCAATTCGTGGCTAAATAATTATTGTAAAATACCCAACCAGTCTTTCAAAAGGAACTGAATGCGGCCGATAAGTAACGACAACCTGCCCATGACTGTGTAGCCGAAGGATGCGCCAAAGGAGATCATGAGAAACCATATTCCTATCTTTGATACCTTCCCAATCGCGCCTTTGTGCTCGACTGAAAAGATAAAATAGATAAGAACAGAGATAACCCCGAGCATGATCAGTAGCGTGTTAATGCTGGAAAGGATAGTTTCTCCACCCGAAAAGACGGGGTGTAAGGAGGGTTTTATCTGTTCCAGGATGAATGCCGAAATGACCCGCGGAATGCTCACACCGGCACCAAGGCCAACCACGAATGCAAACGTCCATCGGCTCAACCATGATAATTTCCTTGAGAATCTCAGGAGCATAAAGATGCCCAGTAGAGAAGGAAAGATTAATGCATACTGAGGGGCCTTTTCTGCGGCTTTTGAAAACATCGGTACAATAAGCGGGTCGTACAGGTCGGGTTTTAAAAAATTAAACCAGGTAATAATTATTGTATAGCCAAGCGAAACACCTACATAGAGGTTTTCTGCAATTTTAAAGGCCGGGTTATCTTTGTAAAGAAAGCTGTAAATGGCAAGGGTAAGCCCTGCACCCAGGATGATTCCAAAACCGTCAGAGGAAAAAGGCAATTTCCCCGATGCCATTAAAAAGATGTTAATGCATACAAATAATCCGATTGAGCCAACAAGAATGAAAAAGCTAGAATCCTTACGCATGCCGTGCCCTTCTGGTTGTAAAATAAACGATGTTACCAAATATGACAAAGAGGATAATAATTACGTGTACCACGCTTTGGGGGCGCATCCCGCTTACGGCATTTGCCTTTTTCCCGACCAGCGCCTCATATTCTGCCGCACCTTTGAGCCCGCCTAGCAGGCCGCTAAGTTGTTTTGATTGTAGAAAGGGATACATGTCGGGTCCCATTACGGCGGTGCATCCTGCCCCAAGCTCGAATTTATATTTCTCTTTCCCAAACACTATCCAGGTTTCTATTGTTGTTCCTGCGGCGAGGTCAAATAAGAAATCGATTTCTCTGAGCGAGTCGACGCCTTGTAAGACGGGTAATGTCACCGTATCGTTTCCATAAAAATCTTTGGGAAAGGCTGAATATAGGTTTTCCCCCATATTGATAATAAGAGAAGCACCTCCAGGTTTATAACCCAAAAAGGCGAAGTCTTTGCCGTATTTTTTCTGATATTGATTGGCTACAGAAGTCATTGCCTGGTCTGCCAGTCCCGGAGCGCCTGTGTAATGGGTCATACCAATCACCTTTAAATCTCTGCTAAAACAATGATGGAGAAAGGCGATGGCCATGGGCTGTAGCTCTTCCTTCGAGGAGGGGTCATAATCAAAGGAAATCATGACGTGGGAGCCTTTTGGCAGCGATTCAATTTTTTCATAAACCCCCTGAACAGGCTCCGAAGGGGGTATGGGCAATTCAAACCGCAAT
The DNA here is from genome assembly GCA_024653795.1 of Candidatus Brocadiaceae bacterium. Lineage (GTDB taxonomy): Bacteria > Planctomycetota > Brocadiia > Brocadiales > Brocadiaceae > Wunengus. Next base: position 2,562 of record JANLHY010000570.1, read on the forward strand.
ATGAGGGATACGATAACGGCTACGGTGATGATCGCAAATATAATGCGGCGGTCTATACGTAAAAATCTTTCCACTAATCACCTCCGCCCAGATAAGACCGCTCAATGCCAAATATAATTTTGAGAGAGGTCGCAATTGCTCCGAGACTCACACCCAAAAGGATGCCCCGTTTTGCGGCAAGATTAGGAACTGCCATAATCCAATCGGCTATCGCAGGAATATATTGAGAAATATAATTTCCGATAGGCACCCTTCCAAGCATAACGAGGATAGCCGCAATGAGCAACACGGTTGATTCCATTGTACGTGCTCGAAATGTACGATAAGCTGCGGAGGCAATAAAAAAGGCTAAAATAGAAAAAATAGTGGCGCCTGCTGGAACCTGCACATAATAATACAGCCAGTCAAACATGGTATCTTGCTGCTTGTCATTCCAGAAGAATTTTCCACCATTCAAAAAGCCAAAGATCAGGGTAATTATAGCCCCGAAATAGACAAAGACGCTGTATCCCCAACCTTCCACCTTCCTTTTGATCCTCGTCCAGTGGAGATGAAATAAGCTGTAAGCGCCAATAAACACAGCGAACCCCGCAATAATTCTATCCCATCTGGATACTACTTCAAGCAAGTCCTGTGAGAGTTTATGGGGGACATAATACTGCATGGCCATGAGCACGCCCATGACGAATGCAATAACGAGTGGAACGGTACGTTTTAAGAAATTCATATTTCACCACGGATTTTCACGGAATTACACAGAATTATCAAAAAATTCTTCTCAACATTTCAAATTTTTCTGCTCCAAAATTGAATAGCAAACCAACTCTTAAGTGAGTTGTCTTCAGATAATTAATTAGTTGTGCTTCATCTTGAATTGTTATTTGTTTTATTGCCTTGTTTTCTACAAGCACTTTATTTTCTACCAGAAGATCGGCTCTAAACCTGCGTTCAAAAACAACATTCTTATAATGAATATCTAATTCTACTTGTCTCTGGTAAACTATATTTATCTGGTCTAATTCATAACACATGGCATCTTCATAAACCGACTCCAGATAACCATAACCAAGCTCTTTATATACTTCTTGTGCTGCACCTATGATTCTATAAGTTAAATCTTCATATAGCAACTTGCTCATTGTCTATTATTTTCAGTGATATTCCGTGTTTTTCCGTGGTGAACTTTTAAAAAGCCTCGAATAGGTGCGTAATAAATGTTAACCCGAAACTTGCCAGTATCGTGCCCAATATCAATATAATGATAAGAAGGCCTTTTCCCACGTCCTGTGCCCTAAGTGTACCCATCAGCATAGGTTCCCTCGATAAATATGCGCTGGCTGCGTAAAGCTCCTCTCCAATCAGGGTGTAGTCACAGGTGGTGATAAAGAAGGGCAACTGGGTGTAGGCATCAGTGCCGGCAATCTGGATTGCTCCTGTGGTTGCCCCTGTTTCAGCCAGGATCAGTGCCTCGGCATAGAAATATCCTATAAAGAAATTAGCAGCCGGTTTTTCACGGGTCATGATGCCACCCACTGCCGCTACATAGGGAAATTGTTCAGAGGCTACCAGAAAAACGTTGTCCGGATTATAGGCATCGGGGCGTCCTGCCTCCAGATAAGATTCCTTCACCACCTCCTGGCTTACGGACATAACAATAGGGTCGTTGTTGACAACCTTCAGATTGGCGTCATAATCTGCAATTTTCCTGGCAATCCTGCTCAGAATGCTTGTTGCCGCAATGGTTGAGATGCTTCCCATGCCGGTCAGTCCGTGAACAAAGAGCACGGGTTTGCCCATTTCTGTGGCGCGGCCGAGTGCCTCATCCACGGCGTCAAGCCCGCCAATCTTCCTCAGGAACATATCGGGGTTTCGCCGTGCATGCACTATAAAATAAAGGATAATGGCTGAGAGGATAATCATAATCACAAAATTATTTATCTTTTTTGTGTGTAACCAATTCCCGTGAGCTGAGGCAGAAGCTACAGTATCAAGGACAATTTTGGAATCTCCGGCCATCATTGCCAGTTTGAAATAAAATGTTTGTTTCTTGGGAATTGTTTCCCCGTTATAAACTTTTTTGGGAAATATCTGAACGTAGTGATAATCGCTGTTCTTTTTTTTGTAACCGTAAACTTCAGGGGCGCTTGTCCGATAGCTGGTATTTGACTTTGTTCGGATAGCCTCCTTTTCGAAGGTGCCGTTTTTATCCTTGTCGATGTAAATCACATAGAAGGCGTCAGGTGAGTCGTTGGGGGAAGCGGACCACGTCAGGGAAATCGTTTCACCCGCATCGTTAGGGGTATCAAATGCCTTGAATTCTGTGGGCGGGATAAGGAAAGCAGGTGATTGCGCAACGAGTGTTGAGGTGGTGAGAAAAGGTATAAAAAAAATAACGGTAATAAAAAATGGGTTTTTTAATAAATTCATGTTTTAAGAATTTATAATATTAGTGTCTTTGTGACTTAGTAGTCTGAACGATTACAATTTTTGCAATTATAATTTATTACATTCATAGCGGACGTCTGTCTTACTTGAGGAATTTTCCAATTGCCTCTTTTACCTCGTCCAGATATACATCCGTGTCCTTGCAATATCCGTGAGGCCTCAGATTAGGCACTGCAAATATAGCCTTGGACATAGCGGCCATCAAGCCAGTCCTGAGTTCCTTTTCGCATGCGATAGCCACCACACCGTGTATTTCTTCGGACATTACCTTTTGAAGTGCAACGCGCCCGCCTGTAGCAAGGATAATATGAACCCCATATTTTTCAGAAAATTCTAATAAGTCCTTAATTTTGCATTTCCCACAGCGCTTACACTCGTTCAGGTCATTCTTAACATTTTGCTTACACTGCGAATTCTGGATGCAATGAGGGAAGAGAATCAATAAATTTTTGGGAGTACACTTTTTTTTACGAAACTTCATCATAAGGTTATTTATAGAAACAACTTTTTTATCAATAAATTCCATAGCACCTGCCTTTAAATTAATAATAAAAATTCACTACAAAGTGTTTAAATTAAAACATGTCATAGGCATCATCGTATGCCCTCGTATATATTCCTGAGCATCCATCGCACGCTTGCCTTCGGGTTGTAATTGTGTAATACAAAGAAAACCGTCCAAAGTGGCTACATGGATTCCACAGGGGGCAATCTCAACCACGGTACCCGGATTAAGAGACGTTTTTGTGTTCGATGCTTCGTGAATTTGTGTCTTGAGTATAATAAGCCGTTTCTTTTCTTCAGTGTCTTTTGTACAGTAATAGGTATAAGCGCCACGAGAAGGTGTTACCCCACGGATGAGATTGTGAATTCTTTGTGTCTCCTGAGACCACGGAATCAATCCATTTCCCTTTTTCAATTTGGGGGCAAAGGTTACTTCTTTTTCGTTCTGTTTCGTGTACGTGGCGCTTCCTGTTTCGATGCGGTTTAACGTCTCAGTCAACAATTCTGCACCCATAGAAGCCAACCTTTGTTCAAGTTCTCCTGCATTTTCACCGGGAAATATAGGTGTTGTTTTTTGGGCAATAATGTCACCCGCATCCATTTTAGCGGTCATGACCACGGCAGTAACACCTGTAACCGGTTCGCCTTGTATAATTGCCCAGTTAATCGGGGCTGCCCCGCGAAATTTGGGTAATAAAGAGGCGTGAATGTTGATACACCGGTATCCGGGAAGATTAATAATCGGGATAGATAAGAACTGACCAAAAGCAACAACAACGATACAATCGGGTGAAAAGCGCTGGAGTTGTTTAACAACGGTTTCCTCATTAACATTCACTGGCTGCATAATTTCCAATCCCAATTCTCGTGCTGCCTCTTTCACCGGCGAAGGACAGGGTATTTTGCTTCTTCCCTTAGGTTTGTCCGGTTGTGTAACAACAGCAATAATTTTATGTGTTGATGTTGCCAGAGAGCGTAAACTGGGGACTGCAAACTCTGGCGTTCCCATAAAGACCACATTCATTGTTTGATAAACCAACCTGTGTTTATAATTTGTTTTTTCACGATCATCGCAAACTTTAATTACACAGGAATTCGGGTACCTTTATAGGACCGTTCAAATTCTTTCAGATGATGGGATATGGCTAAACGGCTGGCGGGGCTCATTTTGTCAATGAAAAGACAGCCGTTAAGATGATCAAGCTCATGCTGCCAGGCACGCGCCGCCAGGCCTTCTGCCTCTATTTCTATTTTTTGACCTTTGAGAGTGTAAGCCTGAGCCTTGATCCGTTGAGCACGGACGACCTTGCCCATAACACCTGGGAAACTCAAACACCCCTCTTCTTTATTCAATTCCCCTGTTTCTTCTATAATTACGGGATTGATAAATACCTTTTCCATATTTCTGTCATCATTAACATCGATAATAAACAAACGGACAGACCACCCTACCTGGGGAGCCGCTAACCCAATACCCTGCGCCTGATACATCAATTCCAACATTTCCTCAACCTGCAGGTATACCTCTTTATTAATCTCTGTTAGTGGTTTTGCCCTTTGACGGAGCATGGGGTCTGGATAGTTAACGATATTCATTTATTTTCTCTAAGATAAAATAAATATAATAAAAAAGCATAAAGAATGCAAGCTTCTTTCGTTTTCCTGTTGACTTTGGGTCGTAAATTACATAAATTATAAATTATTATTTTTTAAATTTATGCTAAATTTTTCTACTTAATTAATCTTGGTTAAAGGAGTGAAATACAATGCCCACAATAAAATCAGCCAAAAAAAGGCTCAGGCAAAACATAAAACATAATTTGAGAAACCGGTCGTATAGAGCAGCATTAAAAACACAGATGAAGAAGTTTTTGAGTGTGATAAGAGAGGGAAATGCACAGGCGGCACAAGAAGAACTCCGACTGACGGTAAAAAAAATAGACAAGGGTGTCGCCAAAAACATCTTACACAAAAATACCGCAAGCAGAAAGAAGTCACGGCTTACAAAAAAGCTTAACCAGATGAAATCTGCCGTATAACAAAAAGATTGATTATACCTGAAACAATGCCTTGAGGTGGGCTTCTATACACAAAGGAAGGTCGGATAGATGGTAACCACCTTCAAGGCATGATACAATCCTACCGTTACAATGCCTCTCAGCGGATTTCATGACAATCTCCGTTAATGTCCCAAAATCCTTAATCTCCATATTTAATCCACCAATAGGATCTTTTTTATAAATATCAAAGCCTGCGGAAATGATAATAAATTCGGGAACAAATTGATTTACCCTCTGTTCTATAACATCCGTAAATATTTCAATGTATCTGTCAGGCATTGTATCCAACGAAAGTGGCATATTGATGTTGAACCCCTTGCCCTTACCCTGGCCGTCCTCCTCCTTTCTGCCAGAGCCTGGATAGAATGGGTATCGGTGCATTGAGAAATACAAAACCGTTGGGTCGTTGTAAAACGCATCCTGTGTGCCATTCCCGTGGTGGACGTCCCAATCAACAATGAGGATTTTTTCCAGATGGTACTTTAACTGCAGGTATTTTGCCGCAATGGCTACATTATTGAAGAGGCAAAAGCCCATCCCCCTGGCGGGTGTGGCGTGGTGTCCCGGTGGACGTACCAGACAAAAACCATTTTTATCTTCCCCTTTCATGATTAAATCAATGGCTGTCAGGGGTGCGCCTGCCGCATGAACAGCCGCATCGTAGGATGCGCCGGAAACTATCGTATCGCCATCCAGCCAACCACCACATGTATTTGCGGTTTGCTTGATGGTCTCGATGTAAGTTTGTGGATGAACCAGACCAATTTCCTTTACCGATGCTGCGCGAGGCCTCTCCACCCGCAATTCATCCCAACATCCGCTCGAACGGAGATATTTTACAGTATTTTCAAGCCTCTTTGCATTCTCCGGATGACCGTACCCGGTATCGTGCTGTAAGAAGATATTGTCATAAATAAGGAGTGTCATAACGCAGCGTAACCAAATTCAAAGGTGCAAGTCCTGGGTTGTAAGCCGTAAAATTTTAAACTTCTGATTTCAATGCACCAGTGCGGGTTTATAACCCCCCATTTGGAAAAACCCGAAGACTTGTGACTTAACACCATTTCTTCAAATCCAAAGTCAAAGTAGAGACGCACAGCAGTGCGTCTGTACCTCTAAAAGGTGGGTTCAAGTTGCAAACTTGAACCCGCGAAGGTTTATTTACAACCCCCTTAATCCCCCTGGTTTCTAAGGGGGATTAACTCGATTAGCTTATTGATTGTAGGAGTAATACTATAACAAGCTACGAAATAAAGCAAGTTTTACTTGAAATTGACTTATAAATTTGTTACTTTATGCATCAATTATTTACTTAACCTAATGATAATTACCTACTTAATATTTAGGAAGACGCCGATATATTGACACATATGTAATTGTTGAGGGTTTCTGAAGCATGAGAAATTTCTTATCTAGCTTTTTTGAACGACTAGAAACACGTATTTATAAATTCAATGGGAATGGAAACGGAAATGGGAAACTCCCGGTTGCTGAACTGCCCAGACATGAATTGCGATTCGAGAGTGCACCTGCGAAGACTGTTACCAATACCAATTTACCGGTAAAAAATCCATTGGATAATGCCATAAGCAGTGCACAACAATATCTGCTCACCAATCAAAACCATTCCGATGGACATTGGGTAGGAATTTTAGAGGCAGATACTACCATCACATCAGACTATATCATGTTAATGCATTTTATCGGGAAGATAGATCATGAAAAACAAAGGAAGGCGGTAAACCTCCTCCTTGAACATCAACTTCCTGACGGTGGATGGAATATTTATTACGGAGGGCCCAGTGAAATTAGCGCCTCGGTAAAGGCATATTTTGCCTTGAAATTGGCCGGATATTCTGCCGATGAACTCTTTATGCAAAAGGCAAAGAAGTGCATCCTTGATATGGGCGGCATAATGAAGACTAACTGCTTTACCAAAATTTATCTGGCTATGTTTGGACAGGTTGACTGGCAAGCTGTACCTGCCGTTCCTGCCGAAATGATACTGTTCCCCCCTGGTTTCTATTTTAGCATTTACGAGATGTCGTATTGGTCGAGGTGCATTGTCGTCCCCCTCTCTATTGCCATTGATAAAAAGCCACATATTCCTGTTGGGGATGATTTGCTGAAAGAAATCTACCTCGTTCCCCGTGATAAGGTGGTCTACCGTATTAAGAGAGACCAGTCGGGATGGTGCTGGCACAATTTCTTTATCGATGCCGATAGTATTTTCAGGCGTTACGAACAGCAGCCTATTGAATTTGTTAGAAAGATTGCCATCCGGAAGGCAGAAAAATGGATGCTTGAACATCTTGAGAAATCCGGCGGTTTGGGAGCTATATGGCCGGCAATCATCAATTCCATATTTGCCATGAAATGTCTTGGCTATTCAGATGATCACCCTGCGCTGGCAAACCAGCTAAGAGAAATCGAGAAACTGGTGGTTTATGAAGAGGACAGGCTTTATTTACAGCCATGCGTATCTCCCGCTTGGGATACAGCTTGGGCAATTATTGCACTTCATGAATCAGGAATACCCAGCACACATCCAGCATTACAAAGGGCAGGAGAGTGGCTGCTCAGCAAGGAAGTCAGAAATTTTGGAGACTGGGCCTTGAAGTGCAAGGTAGAAGAACCAAGCGGCTGGTACTTCCAGTATGCCAACGAGTTTTATCCCGATACGGACGACAGTGCCGCCGTGCTTATGGCATTACAGCGCATATCCTTACCAGAGGCAGCGCATAAGGAAAAGGCCTTTTTACGCGGATTGAGATGGATTCAAGCTATGCAGTGTGATGATGGTGGATGGGGAGCATTTGATCGCAATAACAATAAGGCAATTTTAAATCATATACCTTTCGCAGATTTTAATGCATTATTAGACCCAAGTACAAGCGATGTCACAGGCCGATGCCTGGAATTTTTGGGACGTACTGGGTTTAGCAAGACCTACGTTAATATCAGAAAGGCCGTAGAATTTCTCCAAAAAGAGCAAGAAAAAGACGGTTCGTGGTTTGGGCGTTGGGGCGCAAACTATATTTATGGCACATGGTCTGTGCTTGCCGCACTTCTGGCGGTCGGAGAGGATATGAACAAGCCACATATCAAAAAGGCCTCTGAGTGGATGAAAAGTGTCCAAAATTCTGACGGTGGATGGGGTGAAACCATAAAGTCCTATGGCGACCCGTCACTGAAGGCAATTGGCAGAAGCACACCATCGCAGACGGCATGGGCGCTGCTGACATTGTTTGCTGCCGGCGAGGTAAAATCAACTGCCGTAGAAAAGGGTATAAAATTTCTCTTAACGGGACAAAAAGAGGATGGAAGCTGGGACGAGGTTGAATTTACAGCAACGGGCTTCCCTAAGGTTTTTTACCTAAAATACCATATGTACCGGGATTACTTTCCTTTGTTCGCATTAGGTAAATACCGCAATCTTACCCAAAAATCATAACACAGCAAGCACAACTATCAAAGGGGCTGTCCAAAATAATGATTTCCATATTCGGGTTTGAAACCTGCCCTACATATGGTATTTCAAAATCTTTTTGGACAGCCCCTTGAATTTCTGTAGTTTCGTTTTTCTCTAGTTTTCTAACTAAAGCTCCACTTAGCCATTTCTATGATGTCAGATAATCGTTTCCTGCCCCCCAGTACTACGGTAGGCTCAAACCCGCAATGCATCATACAATTCTTACAGCGGGGGTCATTCCCTTCCTGATACTTGTCCCAATCCGTACATTCCATATACTCATCGAAGGTTTTATAGTGGGTATCCGTAATGAGGTAGCAAGGA
>JANLHY010000575.1 GCA_024653795.1 Candidatus Brocadiaceae bacterium
TGGTCTTTGAGTTCCATGATTTCCACTAATTGTTCGTTGGGTGAGTGTCCGCTAAAAACCATACCGCTGGCTGAGAATATCTCCTTATAGGTATTGTTAAATTCATACCTGTGCCGATGCCGCTCTGATACGTTTTGCCTTCCATACGACTTGAATGCCTTTGTCCCTGTCTGGAGAATGCAAGGCTGCGCCCCCAGCCTCATCGTCCCACCCTTACCAGACACCTTCCGCTGTTCTTCCAGTAAACTGATCACAGGATGGGGGGTATTGGCATCAAATTCTGTGCTATTTGCACCCTTCAGTTTGCACACATTCCTCGCAAATTCAATAGCGGCACACTGCAATCCGAGACATATACCAAAGAAAGGAATTTTGTTTTCCCTTGCATATTGTATCGCCTCAATCTTTCCTTCAACGCCACGCATACCAAATCCGCCTGGCACAAGGATGCCTCTTGCTCCTTCAAGACATGCCCTGACTCCATTTTTTTCAATATCCTCAGATTCTACCCTCCGCATCTTCACCCTTGCGTTATTACCTATTCCGCCATGAATGAGTGATTCATAAATTGATTCGTATGCCGATTGATGGCATATATATTTTCCAACAATAGCTATCTCTGTTGCTTGCTTGGGGTTTTTCAGTATGTCCAAGATTGACAACCACTTAGAGATGTCTTCTCCATCGGTTTTCAGCCCTAATTTCTGGATAATAAGCTTGTCCAAACCCTGTTCAACTAGAATCAACGGAATTTCATAGAGATACGGTTTTACGTCCCGCTCCTCGATAATTGCATTCTTGTCTACATTACAAAAGAGCGATAATTTTTCTTTTATCTCTGCACTCAGGTGTTTTTCCATCCTGCAAATAAGAATATCAGGCTGGATACCGGCCTGCCGCATCATACCCACGCTGTGCTGTGTGGGTTTTGTCTTTATCTCCTCCGCAGCGCTGAGGTAGGGAACGAGTGTTAAATGAATATAGAGCACATTTTCCCTGCCTGCCTTTTGACCAAATTGTCTGATCGCTTCGAGGAATGGCTGGTTTTCTATATCACCCACAATTCCACCGATTTCAGAGATAACCACGTCCGTGTCCGGCCCGTCAAGTTTCTGTATGCATTCAATGATTTCATTGGTAATATGGGGAATTACCTGTACAGTCTTTCCTAAATATTCCCCCTTGCGTTCCTTCATAATAACCGAATGGTAAATTGAACCTGTGGTAAAATTACAATACCTGTTCGACACGGAATTAGTAAACCGCTCATAGTGTCCCAGGTCCAGGTCTGTCTCTGCGCCATCCTCGGTTACATATACCTCTCCGTGTTCATAGGGACTCATCGTACCGGGGTCAACATTCACATAGGGATCAAATTTTTGAAGCCTTACCTTCAATCCCCTGCTTTCCAGCAGCATCCCAATAGATGCGGAATTAAGCCCTTTACCAAGAGATGAAACCACACCACCCGTCACAAATATATGTTTAGTCATGTTTATATTTTTCCATAAATGCTATCAAATCTTCCCTTGTGTCAATACCCCTTGAAGTGTAATTGGTAATTGCGACTTTTATTTTGTAACCGTTGGAGAGCGCCCGTAGCTGTTCCAGCTTTTCCGCATTTTCTAAAGACGAAGCGGGTAGTTTTGAGTATTTCAATAAAAAATCTTTCCTGTAGGCGTAAATGCCAAGATGCTTCAGGAAAGTAACGCCAGATTCCTTGCTTGGCAGCAGTTCACCCCCTCCCCTAACCCCTCCCACCAGGGGCGGGGAATACTCATTGTCCACTCGTATTCCTCCCCCTGTCCCCCTCATTGAGGGGGAGAAAGGGGGAGGGGGGAGGTTTAGGTGGGGGTGAACTGTTACCTTGATTGGGTCTTTACCATCTCGTACATAAGGAATCTGTGAACGGGAAAAATAGAGTGCATATCCGCAATTATCCAGCACAACTTTTACGACATTTGAATTTGCCAATTCTGTTGCATCTTTTATTATATTCGCAAGGGTTGACATTACGGTTTGTTTATCTTCCACTAATGTATCTATGACCTGATCGACCATGTTTGCGCTCACCTCTGGTTCGTCTCCTTGCACATTCACAATGACATCTGCATCCAAATGCCCTGCCACCTCTGCGATTCGGTCAGTTCCGGAGGTGTGCAATACCGAAGTCATCTCCACCTCGCCACCAAACCCTTTCACAATATCGTATATAAGCTGATTATCCGTAGCAACAATTACTTTATGAATATGTTTAGCCTGTTTTACATTTTGATAGACGTGTTCTATGATATATCTTCCGGTAACCGCCTTGACTTCTGGAAGGATTAATTTTCCCGGTAACCTAGTTGATGCGTATCGGGCAGGAATTACGACAACCGCATTCACACAATTCATCCACTATCACTATAACATTGTTGAGTTATTGCGTTCCTGATGAACACAAATAAAATAAAGCATAATTCTATTGTACAAGGCCTTGTTATTCAAACATTTTTTCAAGATTTTAAGAGTGCTTCAGGTTAACGATGGCAGCACAAGGATTAATAACAGTGAAATTTAACAATTTTAAAATCTTGTCACTAAACTATACAAGGCAACGATAAATACAAGTAAACCGGAAGAATCTTATGGTGGATGTTATGAAGAGGGTGCTTGCAAGAGAGTTTAGGGGAAGAAGTATTAAATGAGAATCGGCGGCATTCCAATGCGCCGATGACCTTCTTGTTTAAGGTTGTAAAGGAATAAGAAATATTTTTTGAAATATTGTCACGAAATGTTTTTTACCTTCGATATATATCTTTGAATGAAGTGTGTTACTAAAACCATTTATTTTATTGCACCTATCAGGAGGATTAAAAATGCAACGTGTCTGTGAAAATCTGATGTCGGTTAATGGCTGCAAGGATGCGAATTTTGGTGAAGGAGAATTTGTCAGTATTGAAACGAAATCGCTTGGAATTTTGCCGGTGTATGAGATTCTGGAAATGTTTCGATGTCGGTCTTGTGACATCTTCCATTACAAAATTAAACTTACCGAGGCGATTGAAGATACTCCACTCCCTCTAGAGTTTATCTGCCCCGAACAGAGACTTACACGCTTGGAAAGTAGTAGGGTGTGCTAACAAGATTCCCGGCTGTGGTCAGCGATTATAGGGGAATATGGAGGTATAAATGAAATAATTGCTTTCCTGCGGTTTAAGAGAGACGATTAAGTTTGCAAGAGATTATTTCGGAAGTTAACTGGTTTATAGATAGGGAAACCTAATTAAATAAATGTCACAAGGTAAAACAAAAATACGATATTTCTACTATAGAACAGGTGATACAGTTCTGTAGTATTACAAACTTTTTGAATATGGAAGGGGGTGATAAATCATGACACCGGGTTGGAGCGAGGAAGAGCTCGATGCTTGCACGGAGGAGGACACAGAAATGGATGATACCGCAGCACACGAACAAGGTAACGACGGTGAGGATTAAAAAGTAGTAAATTGACATGAACGGATCGGCGGTCTACAAAGGCTGCCGATCCTGATTTTCCAAAATAAATTTGAAAAATGTGTCACTAATCCATAGATAAACACGATAAATAACTACAGTATTCGGTTTGTTTTAATAATTAATTCTTCAGAAGGGAGGGAAATTGGTGGTGAAAACATCAGTAAGTAGCAGGTAGCTGAAAATGTGGTCTAGTATCTTTTTTTTAACAACATATTTTTGTGGAGGGTTTACCATGAAGAAAGATGAAAGATGGGTATACACAGACGGCAAGCTTGTAGGAAAAACAACAACGAAGTCCTATGACAATGGTGACAAAGAAATTGTTCGACAAAAGGCACATCAGGATTTCTGGGGAAACCATGCAACAGAGGTTACATCAAGGACTAAGATCAAGAAATAATTTGCCGTGTAGCATGTAGAAGTACGGTTAGCGCCACCAGTAATACCGGTGGCGCTGACCGAAACTTAATAAGTGAGGTTTAGAAAAATGAAAAATATTATGAAAATCTAAAAAACGTACTTCATTTCTTCAATTTTTCTGCGATATATGAGTGTACGGCAATTGCAAAGATATGGTTTAGCGCTTCCATTGCATTATGTTGCCGGGCAAAGAAAATGGAGGCATGAAAAATAAACTATGCAGAAGATGGTTTGGGAAGTTGACCGGTTCGTAGAGTGGGAAAATAAGTTAAAAAGATGTCACTAAGTAAAAAAAATGCGATATTTAAATTATAGATGGTCTGGTGGTATAGTCAAAAGCATCTGGTTTTAGAAAAAACAGAAGGTGAAACCCCGATATTTGCTGATTTAAGTTTCGAAAACCTGACTTGTTTGACTATATTCTAAATTCGGTTTGTTTCAATAATCAATTCTTCAGAAAGGAGGAAAAAACATCGGCCAGTTTAAAAAAACTGGGTCTTCTAAGTTTTGTGCGGGCAGATTTTCAGTATAGTTTTAATTTATGGAGGATTGGAAATGAAAAAATATTGCGTTGTGTGTGCCACTATAAACCACATTTTAAGAGCGTTCTCAAAAATAGGTTTAAGCAATAGGGAAAAAGTAGAAACGTGTCCTAAATTTGATTTTTTTATCAAAGAAAACCCCCCACGATTTATCCATTGGTCGGAAGAATTCATATAAATAACAACAGTCAAAACTTATTAGAGTTAATTTATTATAAAGGAGCTATAACATGTCCTGGTATAACGTGGATTGTGAAGAATGCGGCAATGAAATTCCAGTTCATGAAGATTGGTCAAACACTCCCCGATTTTGCAAGGAGTGCCGGGAGGAGAAAGCATCTCAATGGTATGAAGAATCATGCAAAGGTTGTGGGAAAACCATGAACCTCCACAGGGATTGGGAGCATCCGCCTCAGTACTGCAAAGAATGTAAAGAAGAGAACGATGCCCAGTGGTATGAGAAGTCTTGTAAGCATTGCGGCCGTTCGATAAAAATCCATCGTGATTGGGATTCACCGCCAGAGTACCACAAAGAATGTGCATGGTATGAGGAAGACTGTGAGATTTGTGGAAAGGCTATGCAAATTCACAGGGCATGGGATACCCCTCCAAAAGTGCACAAAGCATGCAGAGAAGCAAAAGCGAGTCAGTGGTATGAAAAATCTTGCAGGCATTGTGGTGGTTCGATAAAAATCCATCGTGACTGGGATTCACCGCCAGCGTACCACAAAGAATGTGCATGGTACGAAGAAGACTGCGAGATTTGTGGAAAAGCAATGAATATTCATCGGGCATGGGACAAACCCCCACGTTTCCACAAAGAGTGCTTTAAAGCCTTTGAGCCAAAACAAGTTTCATGTTTACAATGCGGTAAGTCCTTCCAGATTTCCACGGGACTACAGTTGAAGTGCAAGAAGCACGGATGGGATTTACCTACCCGTTGTGAGGAGTGCAAACACGACACCTTACTCATCAAAGGAGCAATTGGCGCATTGAGGGACCAATTCCCGTTTGCGCTTGAAGCAACGATTGAGAAGCGTGGGTTGGTGTTCACTGACAAAGTTGCAATTGTGAGAAGCAAGAAAACCGGAGAGGTCGTAGCCGAAGTAACCATGGACACTGAGGGCATCTTTTTTACACAGAGGGTTGCAAAGGCCGTTGATGCCGAAACAGGTGAAGAGTTAAGTCGCACACGAGATGGAAAGGAGGGTATTATCTTCACCAAGCGCACCGCAGACACTTACGACAGCAATACTGGTGATAAAACACACCGGACAAAGACAAAGCATGAGGGTATAATCTTTCCAAAGCATATTGCTGTGACAACACGAGTGGATGGCACGGGAGATAAGATAATAACGCAAATTAAAAACATCGGTATTATCCTCAAACGAAAAGTCATGAGGGTGGACAAGGAGAAGTGAGAGACTAAGGCGCCTTTTAGTGGAAAAGATTGATTCGTAGCAATGGGAATCTGAGTTTTACGGAGGTAAAACAAAGACATTACTATAAGGAAAATAGGTTGGATTTTTGTTTTGCAAAATCCAACCTATTTTGTGTAGCTAAGAATAAAAGGGATTTGTATAATACGACAACCAGCGATTTTTCTTTCCTTATTTTAAAAAGCTTTTCAGGTCAGAAAAATGGAAAATAAAACACCGACTGAAGCAAGCGCCACGAAAAAGACGATACACAACCCCGACGTCGAAAAATTGATGGAAGAACTCAATGGCAAGGCTGGAACTGACGTTTCACTGCATGAATATGAAATATTGCTGGCGAAGGCAAAAATGCTTTCAGAGAAACTCGGGGATTCCACAATCCTGGAAAAGGCTGTGATCTCTGTGGGTGAAAAGCTGATTAGGATAGGCGCTGATCGGGATGAAGGTCGCAATCGCAATGTACGCGTAAGAAGCCTTGAAAATGCACTAAAACTCCTTTTTGATTTTTACGGAAAACAGAAAAATGAACAGAGTATAAGCACTGCCGTCCTTGTGCTCATCGCAAGGGCATGTTACGAAAGAAGCGTCCTTATCCTGTCCCGGCAGGATAAGATCATGCTTGAGAAGAAAAAACGCATCATCAAAAAGGGGATTGAATTTGCCAAAGAAGTTGTCTTTATAGAAAGCAATAATAAAGAGGCTTTGCGCCTACATTGTATCCTCCTTTTGGAGCTTGAGAAGATTGACAAAGATGACCGCGATGTATCTAAACTGAAAGAAGCGCTGTCCAGCGCCATTCAAAACGGATGTAAAGAGTTCAACGAAAAAGCTGAAGACATTGAGATATCCCTTAGATTTGCTGAATTTGTTAAAAAGGATGGGAACGACGAACCATTATCAGAAAAAGACATCAAATCATTAACAACCATTGTTGGAACAAACTTACACACAGAGAATATTGAGCTGAAAAAGGCAAAGGCGTACTACTTGATGGGAAATAAGGAAAATGATGTAAAAATAGTAGAGTGTATGAAAACCTTTGCAAAAAAATTGGAATCTTTAAGCTTTTCCGATCCTGGATGGAGTAAGGCAGCCAGATTCGTCATAGAGCTTGAAAAGACTGGGAAAGATTGCTGGAAGAAAATCGCCCTGCTGGTTTGGGAGGCGTGTAAAAAGCGTTATGAGGAATCGACATCAGTCGAACATTACTGGTATTTCGGCCATCTGATGACGCATTATTATATTGCAGACCTGGCCTTTGCCGCCCAAGATGATATTGAAAAAAAGGTTGAGATCGCGGATTTTTTAAAAAGCAAAATATTGCTCCATGGGCAGTCGCTAGACGACGAGGCGGAAAGGTTTTTTGAATACAATAAAGACGTCAGACAACAGCATTTTATAAAAGGGCTGGAAATGGTTTATAAGACAGAGAAAAATAGAACTTCAGGAGCAAATCGAAGGGGGTTTAAAGAAATCCCGAAGGATTGGGTTGTCATCCATTTCTATTTGAACAAATACGAAACGAAAGGTTATGCGATTCTAGCTTATAAGGATAGAGTCTGGGAAATAAAAGAATTTCCCTATGTAAATCTTTTTGAGGTTTTTATAACCTGGCAGACGAATTATTTCGTAAATAAGCCAAAGTACTCAGAAAGTACAGCAATATATCTTATTGAATTATGTAAAGAAATCGGACGTGTTATGCCCTTTCTTTTTGATGTTGCCAATAAACAAGTGCTGTTTATTGCACACGACTTCTTACACCGGCTCCCTTTGCATGCGGCTATGAAGAAAAATGCAGCAAATAGTATTGAAGAAGTATTTTTGAAAGAACATCAGTGTTACTACCTTCCGTCATGGTCTTTTGCCAGTAAAAAAGATGCACCAGTAGATCCAAAAGGAAGGATACTGTTTAATGGGTTTTCTGAAAATGAACAAGCTTATATAGCGCTATCCGAATTAAAATGGGAAAAATGTGATGATTTTGAAAAAATCTTATCTCCACCAGAACTTTTAATTATTGGATGTCACGGAAAGGCAGATGTAACATCTTCTTTTAATTCCAAACTTAAGCGGAAAGAAGGAGATATTACCCTTCTTAAACTATTAACATCAAAGATGGATATAAACGGTAGTTGTGTAATTATGAGTGTATGTGAGGCAGATCTTGTACCGCCATTATCTGGCCCACTGGACGAGCATCTTTCATTTGCAAGTGCGCAGCTAATAAAAAATGCCAGAGAAATTCTAGGAGGAATGTGGATAATATGTACCGAAGATATAATGGAAATTATAAATAGGATAAATAACTGTAGCCACGATAATTTGGATGTAGGCGCTGAATTATGGCATTGGCAAAGAGAAAAGGTAGAGGAAGGAATAAGAGATTATCGCAATGGCGTCAGTACTTCTATTTTTCGATCAGTTACCTTTCGTATTTTCGGTTTACCATATAAATACGATACATCCATAGCAGGAGTTGGAATTAGTGAGAAAAGCATATTCTAATTCAACGAATACAAAAAACAAGAGGTTAAATGAACATGAACAGAGATTATTTGAATACATTAGAGGAAAGAGGCCATCTGTCCATTGGTCTTGCGCCTTGCACTTAATGCAGCGGCAGGACAGCAAGTGAGGGTAAGCCATTGCTCGTTATGAAACGCAACGTATCGGAGATTTCCCTAATGAGGAAGTTGGTGATGGCGGACGAGTTCATGCCATTGCGTTCGTTCTGCCTGCTTGATGGGACTGACTTCGAGAGATTGAAATGCTGTCAGATTTGATAGATAGGCTTTTACCCGTGTCTTTTTTGATCATGGTAGTATTTTATAGAAATCGGTGTAAAAAAGTCAGTAATTTCTTATTTTTCCTAGTAATTATTTACAGATATCTTTGACTCTGCCTTGGGTAATCTGGAGGTAAAATGCCTTTAAATAATGAACAAGAAGTTGCGTTATTTAATCTGATACAGAATGCCAAATTTGATTCAAGCGAAATAACTTATGCTAAAAAACAGGAAGAAGTATGCGGAATTGTTGAGAATATGTTTAATAAGAGCCTTATTGAATGGTTAGAAGGGACAAAAAGATATACAAAAGTAGTTGTATATTGGGAAAACCATAAAAAATGTGTCGAATCATTTTTTTCTATAATAATCAAACAAGAAAAGGCTTTAAAAAACTATAAAGAACCAAAAAATTTATATTATTTTATTATTAAATGTTTTTCAAACTATCTTAAAAGAGAACAGCGTAGAATAAATAAAGAAGAGGATAAAATAAAACAATATGGAGCAATATCATTGGATTCCTCATATTCTGGATATTCTGGTGAAGTTAATAAAATTGATATTTCAACTTTAAAGGTAGATGACGATCCTCAAGCGGCAGTCTTCAAAAATGAGATGTTGGATATTGTAAAAGAAGTAATGGATAAAGCGCAGCGAAGAAACAGAACTATTTTTGCCTTATACTATAACAATGATTTACATCCAGATGAAATAGCAAAATTGCTAAATATATCAACGAGGCAGGTTATGAGGTTAGCGGCTTCAGTTAGTAAAATATTAAGACAGAAACTTTCAAAATATTTTAATGTAAAAACAGAAATTTTCGACAAAGTTCCCATGAAAGATATAACAGATGGTTTAAAAACGTTAGGTTTTGATATCTAATAAAATTCTTTCAAATTAATTTAGAATTAAAAACGCAACATTTTCATTGTTATTTAGAAATTTAGATAATAAAAGGGACGAGCATGAGAACAAAACCCGATTGTAAATGTAGTAAGAGAAAATTGATTTTTGCATATTTAGATGATACCCTCGATCATGAAAAGAAAAAAGGTTTAGAGGAACATCTTAAAGAATGCGAAGATTGTCGCAGGGTGTATGATAAGTCCAAAGAACTATTAGAATTATTGGAAGAAACTGAGTTTAATCCATATATCATTAATAGGGAGTGTTTGGATATAGAAGATCTCGCTAGCTACGCTTTTAATGACATAAAGGAAGCAGAAAAGGCAAACGTGGAGAAACATATATTTTCTTGTGATCATTGCTTATACGAAATAATAAACTTGTGGGCATCCGAAGAATCTATTCCAGATGAACTTGTTTATACACCATTACTAAATACGAATTTACAAGAAGTCATACCAGAAACAGTTCCCTTTAAACCCAAATCTTCAAAAGATTCTTTGGTTGAAAAAATAATTGAAAGAATATCTGCATGGATTGACTTGATAAAAGGCATTCAAGCCCCTCCTTTGCAACATGCTTGGTTAACTGAAGAGGCAGAAACAACCACAGAACCAAGCCCTCTGGAAATAAAGAAAAAGCTCATAAGCTTGTCTATAAAACCCGACACTAAGGGATCATACTCCATCTTACCTTATCCGGATGAGATTCTTTTATGCAATGATGCAGGTGATTATAAAAATTTGTGGAAATTTGTTGGTAATACAGAAAACTATTGGGGAGGATGCATACTTACGGATGATTATACGCCTGAGACATTTCCAGCCCAACAAATAAAGCAAAGAATTTTCTATAAGGTAACAAGCGATAACTATAAAAAAGCTATTATTGGAATATCAAGTAAAAAAGAAGAGATTGAAGAATTTGTTTGTAGACTTCAAGAATATTCAACTTTGCCAGAAAAGAGCTTTGAAAAACTCCTTAATATTGTTGTACTAATTATTTCATTAGAGACTGGTAGTAAAAATGCCTGAAAAAATTCCAATCACCCTCACCTTTTTCGAACCTTACCGCCTGATAGAATGGTACGCTAAAGAAAGCCGGAAAGCAGATGCGAAATATCTGCGGGGACAGAGTTTTGCCCAATGGCATAAAAAGGCAGACGGGAGTGTTGAAAGACCATATATTACGGGAACGCTCCTGAGGTCGGCGGTTATCCGGGCGGCAGAGGAACTTATCTGCCTGGGAAATGACGGGTATGGAAAATGTTGCACCGGGGAATTTAAAACAGCCGGTGGCACTAAACCTTTTTTCCTCCGAAAAAGACCAACTTTGGTTAACACACGACCAGAAAGACCTGTTGTATGTCAAAGTAAAGAAGATGCCTGCGCCCTTTGCCTTCTCCTGGGCAGGTTTGATAAGGCAGGTAAAAACCATTCTGTTCATAGGCATACACAAAATGACTATGACATCCATTTTGGCAATCTTGACTTGATAAGCAAATCCACATTCGCTCATATTAAGGATATGGCATCGAAACGAGGACTCAACAGGGTGAATCACCATACGGGCAAGGCACGTGATTATTTCAAGGTGTGGGAAGTGGATGACGAAGACTATTGGACATTTCAGGGTGTGATAACAGTTCAAGACGATGTGATAACTGGAAATGAACAAGGAAAAAAGGCTGTACAACTCCTCAGAGACTCACTTAGCTTTGTTGATAAACTCTGCGGGGCAATTTGCCGAATAACCACAGAAAACAAAGATGCTGGGGCATCTCGTCAGTTACTCATTACCCCAAAGGAAACTGCAACTGCCAGTGTTTCTAAAGAACAATCACTTAATCCCATCCCTCCTAAAAATGGGTCAGGGGAAGTTAAAAGTGGATTATCAGAAGAAACTAAGATTAGTCTAAAGAAATGTGCTCAAGCAATCGTAGATGACTTTAAAAGGGTTGACAAATTGGAAAAGGCAAGGACTCTTGCAGATGTGGTAAGGGCAATGCGGCTGGAAAAACCTGATATTATCGAAAAACTACCCAGAGGAAGAGAAGGCAAAGGGCATCACCTGTGGGATATAAAAGTTGGAGACAAATCCCTGAGAGACGTTTTAAAAGAATTGAAACCAAGTGATAATAACCATTGGAGGGCGTTCTGCGAGATTTTGGGAAATGAAATTTATTTCAAATACAAGGAGAAGACAGGAGGTTATAACCCCCAGATGGGGATACTTGGCGAGGTCGTTGAATATCATGCCAAGCCCGGTAGTTCAGATACCTGTATTACCCTTGCTTCAGGCAATACAGGGACAAGTGAATGGATTGTCGCCGGCAGCTTGAAGGCAATAACCCCATTCTTTTTTGGGACGGAGTCCGGGGAGGGTGATCAAACCAGTTACAGAATACTCCTCAATAAGAAAAACCAATACCGCATGCCCAGATCGCTCATGAGGGGAGTGCTTCGGAGAGACCTTAGAACGGTCTTTGATAGTGGCTGTAATGCGGAACCGGGTGGGATGAGGCCTTGTAATTGCCCCGTTTGCATTATTATGCGAAGGATTACCATAATGGATTCGAGGAGTGATTATAAAGAACCTCCGGACATCCGATACAGGATCAGGATGAATCCCCAAACGGCTACGGTGGATGAGGGTGCACTGTTTGATATGGAAGTGGGGCCGGAAGGCATTACGTTTCCCTTTGTCCTGCGCTATCGTGGTGAAGGGGAATTCCCTGCTGAATTATGGAGCGTAATCCGCTATTGGAAGGATGGTATGGCTTGGTTAGGTGGGTCAAACTCTACGGGAAAGGGACGGTTTTCCCTTGAAGATATAAAGATATATCAATGGGATTTGAATGGTGGTGGTCTCTCGTCATATATTAGCGAGAAGGGATTAAGGGGTAATGAATTAGACATAAAAGACGACAAGCTCCCTTCCGGGCTTAATACGACGGTTGGGCTGCCTGATAATTCAAAGATATACGAACCTTACCAAAAATATCTGAAACCTCAATGGCAGGAGGTTACATACACCATGGAAATTGCCTCTCCACTGCTTTCGGCAGATACCATCGCTGCCCTGCTAGATCCAGATAACAGGGACTCGATAGCATACGAGAAAAGGGTGTGGAACGAGCATGAGAAAAAAACAGGACTCGTTCCTACAATCAAAGGTGAAACCATCCGCGGGATTGTACGAACGGCCGTTGGCAAGCAAAACGGTCTTTTGAATGAGGAACACAAAGAATGCGACTGCGAACTCTGCATGATTTTCGGCAATGAGCATGAGGCGGGGAAGATACGGTTTGAGGATCTTGAGGTAAAAACTGCTCAAAACTGTAAAAAGATAGACCACGTGGCTATCGACAGATTTACGGGAGGGGCAGTAGACAAGAAGAAATTTGATACCTACCCGATTGCAGGAAGTCCCAATAACCCGATTCACCTGCAAGGCACGTTCTGGATGAAAAGAGACCTTACTAATAAGGAGAAGGAATATATAGGAGATGCGTTGCTGGACATGAAACAAGGTCTTTATCCAATTGGTGGTAAGACGGGTATTGGCTACGGATGGGTTTCTGATTTGGCAGTTCCAAGCACTTTCGGGTATTTTAAAGATTTGGCAAAAGAAAAAGAAGAAACCGATGTTCAAAAAGATATATTAGAAGTGTGTCCGCCTTATAATAAAGAACGTCCTCCCCCAGAATTGCCGGACGGGAAAAATGGCGAAAGGTTTTATCCTCATTATTTCCTAAAGCCGGATAAATCTGTTAATAGAGAGCCGGTTCTTCCAGCGTTAGGACATGAAAAGTTTAATAATGGTTTATTAACAGGCAAGATTGCATGCAGTCTGAAGACCTTGACGCCGTTAATCATTCCTGATTCAGTATATCATTATGATTTTTGTGGATGGGAATTTGCGCCGCATTTAACAGTGAAAGGGCTTTGTGATGCGATAAGTGGCAGCATCTCAGGCATCTCCTTGCAGGCCATTCCTGGCACGATTCACTGGCTCAATAATTTGTTAAAAGTCCCCAATCTCTATGACATGATACAGAAGTCTGATAGTAATTTCTCCCAGGATATAATGAAACTGGTTGATAATACGAAGGCATACCGTAATAAAGATTTTTCCATTTTAAACGAGGAAGAAAAAGGCGCTATAAAAATACTTAATCGCTTAATTTTAGAGGAACTATATCCAGAAAAAACTCCAAAGAGTAATAAACACAAACGTTACAGGTTTTTCAGAATAAATGACGAAGTGATGATGCCCGGCTCAGAAATCAGGGGAACAATAAGCACGATATATGAGACGATTACCAATTCGTGTTTTCGTGTCTTTGAAGATTCGAAGTATTTATCCCGCAGAATCTCCACCGATCAAAAACCAAAATATGGGATGGTAACTAATGGGGCAACATCAATAACTGAGATAGAAGAAGTTTATCGCATCCCATTGTACGATGATGAAAAAGTTACGAATGCTATTGTATTCAAAGACCATGCAAATTACAAAAATGGAAATGATTTGAGAA
Organism: Candidatus Brocadiaceae bacterium; assembly: GCA_024653795.1. Lineage (GTDB taxonomy): Bacteria > Planctomycetota > Brocadiia > Brocadiales > Brocadiaceae > Wunengus. Next base: position 14,149 of record JANLHY010000575.1, read on the forward strand.
AACGGAGAATTCAGACAGCTTTTGAATGGAATAAAGTGATAGCGTGCATAGCAGAAGAAAATCGTACTTTTTTATTAAATATGCGTTCTGAAAAAAGAGAAAAGGTCTTGCATGGGGAAGTAAGCATTACATTTAATTTGATAGAAGGGGTAAATCCAAAAGATTGCATTGCCATACTTGGGAAGATTCAAGGAACTGAATTATCCCAGTTTGAAATTACAGTAAAAAATGAAAAAGAACGAGAAGGATTTATCAAATTTACCGGGATGAACATGGTAAATATAAAAAAACCGGTAGAACAGAAAAGTGATTTTCAAGATAGTTGGGATGTGGAATTACTTAACGTTTTGCATAATAACAAAGATACATGGCGCAAAAGCCTTAAACAATCCTATCCACGGCCAGTATTATTGTTTGTAAAAGACAAAGTTCAGTATACAATCCCGAAACGTTGTGAAAGGATATTTTCAGCGCCTTTAGACACTGTGACCAAATACGAAGTACCTACCAAAGTACGTGACCAATACGGGAGTATATTGGAAGATTATAAGAAAAATTTTGGACATATTGATGAGAAATTTTTGACTAAGGTACAACATCAGGAACTCACTGACGGGGATTTGGTGTATTTTTTTGCCAATAAGGATAAGGATAAAGTGGTAAAGGCTGTCATGCCAGTGCCTCTTTCAAGAATGACTGATGATAAGCCAATGGGTGAGAAGTTGCCTGATAAGAATTTGTTGCCATGCGACCATGACTATAGCGAATATGGTTCTGCTTCCAGTCATCTTGAAAGGCTCTGTCCCGCATGCAGACTCCTTGGAACCACAAATTACAAAGGACGTGTGCGTTTTGGTTTTGCACGATTGAAGGAAGGCTCGATACCAAAAAGGAATAAAGATGGAATAGGTGGCGACGGAGACTACATAACCCTGCCGTTGCTTGCATGCCCAAGACCAACCTGGTCAATCCCTTCTGATACGTTCAAAGTGCCAGGAAGAAAATTTTATGTACACCACAATGGTTGGGATAAGGAAGAAAAAAACAGGAACGAAAATAACAGATCCGTAGAGCGTCTTGGTAAGGATAGCGAATTTACCTTTGATGTCTTTTTTGAGAATCTTGAAAAATGGGAGCTTGGATTGTTTCTTTACAGCCTTGAACTGGAACCGGAAAATAATCTGGCGCACAAGATTGGAATGGCGAAGGCGCACGGTTTTGGGAGCGTCCAGATTATGATAAATGAAATTCTCTTTAGAAGTAATCCTGATACATGGGTAAGTGGAAACAGGTGTAAAAACCAGTTGTTGGATGCAGGCTATGCTAAATTACGAGAATGGTATGGTAAAGGTCAAGAATGGTATAATATCACTCATATTCAAAAACTCAGGAAGTTATTAAAGTATGAGAATGAAAACGAAAGGAAAGTTGAGTACCCGAAATTAGAAGGGGAAGGTGGCTTGCCAGGATATGATGAACTTGGGGATGGTAAGAAATGGCCATACAAGAAAAGAGTCGAATGCCTTACTACCCCGTGGTATCCGTATTACACCCCAAAAGACGATAAACAGGAGTCAAAGTCAGAGATAAAAGATACCATTACTCCTGGTAATTCTATTGTGCATAAGGGAGATCAGAGAAAACCTACCCCAAAATCTAAAATTCCTCTGTCAAATAAATACAGTGGAATAATAAAGTCCTTTGAAAAGAATGGTGAGATAGTTGTTGCCAAAGAGAATGGAGGGGATGTTCAGGGACGTTATTATGAGAAGACATTAATTAAGGTGGGGCAAAAGATCAAGTTCAGAGTAGAACAAGGAGCGATGTTTACAAAGATTTATGATGTTGAAATAGTAAAGTAAACTGTATTACGTTTGCGAAAAATTTTGAAGTGTAGGGTATTTTAAGATAATATCTGTATCAAAGGGGAGTTACTATTAAAAATTCTTTGCATGGTTGATATGGGAAAAGTTCGCAAATCGGCTTTTTTCGTTCGAGCTTCTCCTGGTTTGCGAACATTGCAGGTGTTTGGAAAAATAACCCTGGTAAATGCATGGAGATAGAAAAGGCAAAATGAGCGGTTTTCCGAAAACGATGGTTTTGGATAGCATTAATCCGGGGTTTGCGAATTTTTTGGATGAGGTAAGCAGTTTGAAAGTCAATGAGTTAACTCTTTTGCGTTATGCAAATTTCAACCTTTTCACCCTTTTAGAAAGGAGGTTTGCGAACTATTTTCCAACTTTTTATTTACAGCAATTTCAATGGTTTACAACACGGCACCCTTCCTGCCAGTATGCAATCTCATTATTTGAGAAGGCTTAGAAACTAAAGGAAGGACTTAATGTCACGGTACTTTTGTGCAAAACAATCCCTTAACACGGCAATAAGACCTTAGAAACTAAAGGAAGGACTTAATGTCACGGTACAAACATATTCCAAGGCTTTTTGATAGTAAACCCACCTACTTAGAAACTAAAGGAAGGACTTAATGTCACGGTACCCTTTCACAAACTTCAAGCGTGTCATTATCGTCAACTTAGAAACTAAAGGAAGGACTTAATGTCACGGTACAAATTATTTTCATTCCGCAGTCAAACTGTTTTTTAACTTAGAAACTAAAGGAAGGACTTAATGTCACGGTACGGTTTTTTTGCTCCCATTTTTGTTCCTCCCTCTTTCTTTCCTTAGAAACTAAAGGAAGGACTTAATGTCACGGTACTCGATCCTTCACCAAAGTCGTATCCCTCCAGCAACCAGATCTTAGAAACTAAAGGAAGGACTTAATGTCACGGTACGGCCTTTCAGCAAACTGTTTCAGTGTGTCATCTTTGTGTCCTTAGAAACTAAAGGAAGGACTTAATGTCACGGTACCATTATGCTTGCTCCGGTAATATTTATCCCGCACTTGCTTAGAAACTAAAGGAAGGACTTAATGTCACGGTACATTGATATGCCATTTTCGATAGCGCCGGATATAGATCTTAGAAACTAAAGGAAGGACTTAATGTCACGGTACACCTTTGGCCAATGGTAATAGTCGCAAATTTCAATTGCGGCTTAGAAACTAAAGGAAGGACTTAATGTCACGGTACAATTAACTGAGTGTCCAAGTTTCCAGGGACTACTCGATCTTAGAAACTATACTAAACGACTTTGCCTTATCCAACTGCTCCTCCCTTGTCCAAGTTTCCAGGGACTACTCGATCTTAGAAACTAAAGGAAGGACTTAATGTCACGGTACATCGCCTTTGAAAGATTATCCAAGGCCTCCTCAAATTCCCTTAGAAACTAAAGGAAGGACTTAATGTCACGGTACTTTCCCTTTCTTCAAAAACAACTCCATTTAGTTAACCTCTTAGAAACTAAAGGAAGGACTTAATGTCACGGTACTTTGAGCTCAATTAACCTACAGCGGATCAATTTAACCTTAGAAACTAAAGGAAGGACTTAATGTCACGGTACAATTAAGCGGCAATTCGGGATTCGTATCCCTCAAAAGGACCTTAGAAACTAAAGGAAGGACTTAATGTCACGGTACTTTTCATACTTGGAATCACAGAATTCTTCCGATTCCAACTTAGAAACTAAAGGAAGGACTTAACGAATGCAAAGGATGCGCTGAGTAAAACTTTAAATAAAATCCACGAGAAAACAATACATTAATTTTTGTTGTCACTTTTTGCGCTCTATTTACGATTAGTAGAGTAGTATGACAACAGAAAACCTTCTCGAAAAATTCTTAAGCACGTCTAATTTCCTCTCCGCATACAGTCGCATTGCTTCAAAAAAAGCAGCCGGTGGACTCGACGGGGTTACCGTTGAGGCATTTGGCCGCCGCCTTGACCAGCATATCAGCAAACTTCAAAAGGAAATACGCGAATGCCGTTACGTCCCCCAACCTGCCGTGGTAACAAATATCCCTAAATTTAATGAAGCAAACGAATGGAGAGAATTGGGTCTCCCCTCCGTTGCTGACAAGGTGGTTCAGGCTGCCCTGCTGCAGGTTGTGGAACCTCTTGCGGAGAGGATGTTTTTGGATTGCAGCTATGCCTACAGGCCGGGGAAAGGGCATTATAAGGCATTACGGCGCGTTGAACATAGTTTGAACAACAGGAAGATGACGTGGGCTATTCAGAGAGATATTGACAATTTTTTCGATACCATAAACCATAACCAGATCATTGAGCAGTTTTCCAAACTGGTGAATGGTGAGCCTGTAATGACCGAACTCGTGGCTCTGTGGTGCCGGATGGGTTTGGTAGAAAAAAATGGACGCTGGCGAAACGTGCAGGCAGGCGTACGCCAGGGAGGCGTTATCTCCCCCCTCCTGGCAAACATTTATCTCCATCCGTTAGATGAGTTCGCTGCAAAACTGGGAATTGATTGGATACGTTACGCCGATGATTATTTGATAGTGTGTGACAGCCGGGAAAATGCCGTTTCGTCTGATATCCAGATTGCAGGATTTTTAAAGGATTCCCTTGGTTTGCGGTTGAATCATGGTGAAGCTTCTCCCAAACACATCGACGAGGGTTTTACCTTTCTTGGAGTTCATTTTTGTGGAAAAGAGAGGGCCATTGCCCCAAAAAAGGTGGAAAAGATGAAAAGGAAGATACAATGGCTCCTGTCACAAAAGAGTGTAGGATTGCCGGAAGAAATTCTGGAGAAACTGGCAGGGCAGGTAGAGAGTTGGCATCGGTATTATGGCTTTCTCAACCCCGCTAAGCAGTTTTCCGAGATCGACTGTCTCATAGAAAAAGAGTTCCTGAACCTCGCTGCTTCAAAGATTCAGGAGGGCAGGTGGAATCTTACCCCGCCGAAATGGCTTTCCTTTCCATCTTTGATTACAGACAGCAAAAGGGATAGTTTGAAAAAATGGGAAAGCCTCTGGAAACAAGCCGTAAAAACGGCAAAAACGCATGACACTGACCATGATACTGGCAAAGTAAACCATTCCGCTGAGAAAAAAATTGCAAGAAAAAGACAAACATGCAGGAAGGCATGTGGTGAAAGTGGAAATATGGTGGTTACAACGCCCGGACATTTCGTGGGGAAAAGAGGAGAAAGGATTGTGGTTATGAGCAAACAGAGAATTGTAGATGAACTGCCGGCAATTCGACTGACAGGGATGACTTTAAGCGGGAGAGGTGTTTCCCTCTCCGGTGATGTGATAGAGCTTTGTATGAGGAAGGACATACACATCCATTTCGTAGACAGCCTGGGTAAAATTATTGCAGTAGTCAACCCACCGGGTGGAAGTTCTGGTGAGCTGTCCTTGTTGCAGATAACGGAAAGAGACAAAGAAGGGGGGCTTACTCTTGCAAAGATGTTTGTTCTGGGAAAAGTTAAAAACCAGTTCGCACTGCTCAAATATTATTTCAAATACCCGCTGAATCGTGAAAACGGTTTTGGAAAGATTTTTATGGAAAGGAAACAATATCTTAACGATATTATTGCGAAAATTAAAACCTCTCCTGGCCTTTCCGGTCCAGAGGCATTCCGGCAGCAGATTATGGGATTGGAAGGGGCATTTGGAGCTGCATATTGGGAGATAGTGGGACATCTTTTCCGAAACGGGGTACAATTCTCAGGACGGGTAAGACACGGCGCAAACGACCTGGTGAATGCGGCTTTAAACTATGGCTACGGCGTCCTCTGTGGAAAATGTTTAAACGCAATCATCAGGGCAGGTCTAAATCCCATGGCAAGTTTTCTTCATAGTTATCAACAAGGAAAGACAACCCTTGTCTATGACCTCATCGAAGAATTTCGGCCATTTGCCGTGGATAGAGGGATATTTACCCTGCTGAACAGAGGTGAAAAGCTGGAACTAGGAGAAGACAGCTTACTCACCACGGATACCAGGAAAAAGGTTGCAAAATCGGTCATTGGCCGCCTTTCATCAGCGGTCTGGTTTAAAGGGCGCAGTCTTACCCTGCAAGAGGTCATTCAGGAACAGGCACATAATATCAAGAAACATCTCTGCAAAAAAACTCAATATCGCCCTTTCTTTGGACGGTGGTGATATTTTCAATCAGTTGGCTGTTCAAACCGTTTAAATCATTTATAGCATGGTTGTTGTGTTTTGAAGCTATTCGGGCTTTATGCTGGATGCTGTGGACAGGGTTTCAAAGGTAGCATCAATGGGTATGTTTAGAATGCCTTTGACTGTATTTCATCCAGGCAAGGAAAATGAGACAAGAAACAATCACTATGGTGTAGATAATTCCAAGTCCAGTCATTTTTCAACCTCCTCTTTATCTAAAATGAAGCCAACAAGAAGCGGAATTATAGTAGCTATTATTCCAACAATTAATATCCAATACTTTAAATTAGATGGATTCGCAAATTGTGCTACCACTAACGCAGCGAAATCAATTTTAGCAATATCGTAAAAGAATTTAGCAAGATTAGTCTTTTGTTTCTCCGTCATATTTAAAAACATTATACAACACGTACAAACAGAAAGCAAAAGGTAAAAATAAACGAAAATAAACTTGATAATATTCCAGAAGTACGCTAGTACGTACGATAATCAAGGCATTCAAGGCGTTTGTCAGAACGCAAAAAGAGAAAATGTATTATATACGTTCTAGGATATTTCCAATGAAATATCAAGCGCCTTTGCTGAATGGGTAATGGCGCCAGCAGAAATCCTGTCCACACCCGTTTGTGCTACAAGGCGTACGTTTTCCAACGTGATATTTCCGGATGCCTCTGTAAGCGGCTTGCGTTTTCCTTTGGAAGATTTCCAGTTTTTAACTGTCTCAATGGCCTCTTTGAGTTGTGCAATGTTCATATTATCAAACAAGATTATATCAACACCCGCCTTAAGGGCGTCAGCAACCTCTTCCAGTGTTCTTGTTTCGACTTCTAGCAAAACACCCTTTCTTATTTTTTGTCGTAATGCAGATACAGCCTTTTCAATAATGCTGATATGGGAAGAAGTAGAGACAGGTTTCAAACCTGTCTCTACTTTTAGAATATCCAGGTGATTGTCTTTTATGAGCACCTGATCATAAAGCCCCATTCTGTGGTTGACGCCACCACCCATCGCTACAGCATATTTTTCCAGATAACGCCAGCCGGGAACGGTCTTCCTTGTATCCATAACGGCAGTTTTTAGCGGCTTTATCCGTTCAACAAACTTCGCTGTTATGGTTGCAATCCCCGAAAGCCTTTGAAGAAAGTTCAAGGCGATTCGCTCACCCGAAAGCAAAGTCTTAGCGCTACCCTTTATATTGGCAATGGTCTCACCCTTGTTAACAAATGTCCCTTCCTTAATCCTTTGCTGTAAAGAAACATCCTTATCCAGCCTTGAGAAAAAGTATTCAACAACTGGTAACCCGGCTATTACGCCGCTTTCCTTTGCAATAAAAGCCCCTGCTGCAATCAGGCTATCAGGGATGAGATTTTCTGTCGTGATGTCCCCAGTCCCAATATCCTCCTGAATGGCCAGTTGAATAAGGGCATCTATCTTTTCAGGTTCAAGTTTAAAGTTCATAATCCTTCAACATATCAAAAATTTTAACAAGGAAATTTATATTAAAAGTATAGCTTATAACTTTTAATATGAGAAGATTTATTAAATATTTTTCCTGTTTTAATTTAACAATACTTGAAATATCCAAAGCTAAAATTTAAGGTCATTAGTTGACTTTTTATTTGTAAATTGGTATATATGTTGTATATTATTAAAATCCCAGAATTTTTATTCCCTCTTACAAGGAGTATGAATTGATGAATACCTCTTCCTTGAATTCCATTACGTCCGAGTATATCAAATCAATTACGAATAATGGCGTCTTTAGCCGCGGGCTCTCCTATTTTAGAAGCGGCCGTGTCCTTAATTTAAAATATCGTGACGGGGAATTAACGGCGGCTGTTTCGGGCAGCGAATCATTTCCCTACGAAGTCTCCATTCTCGCTGATGAAGAAGAAATATATAGTATGGATTGTACGTGTCTCTATGCCTCAGACGGAGAAATATGCAAACACATTGTTGCCACACTACTGCAATGGATTGAAAATCGAAATAAGAAAAACGCCTATAAGCCATTATTGCCGAGAAAACCAAAATATTTTAATCCTTTACCATTTGTAATACCAAAATTCAAGGATATTGACGAACCTGATTCTTTTCCATTCTTTGACAACAATCCAACTCATATCTTAAGTGAAATTTTTTCTGCATTTGGCGATTTCAATCTCAAGGTAGACCTGCTCAATGGCGGGCCGCAGCTCGAACTCAAGCTGGTCTCTGACCAGGGCGATGAATCGGTATTTCACGTTTCCGCTACAAAAAGCCCTCGCATCTTTAAAAAATTAAAAGAAATGGATGACGCTCAGGTGGAATTATCGGAACGGGCAAGGCAGACGAAGCTTTACAAAACTCCCTTCGTTCCGCATCTCCATGCCGATATAAACGACCAGGGACACCTTGAATTATCTCCCGTCCTGAAACTGAATAGTACCAGTAAAAAAGAGCAATTCCTTCCTGTGGAAAAATTGCGTGATTGCAAGATCAATGATGAATGGGTATGGCTCAATAATTCCTATCGGCCGGTAGCGCCGATTCCACCACAGTTTAAACCGTATTTTAACAATGAGAAACCGCTCGTTTACAAAGAAAGGGATGCTATTGATTTTCTCAGGGAAGATTTCGACCAATTACTTGCCGAACCTTCCTTTCGTCCATCGGAACGATTAAAACTTGTAGAAGTCCACGACAATCCCGATGTTTCATATATGCAGGTAGAGGTTTGTGATAGCGATTGGTTGTGGCTTGACCCCGTATACAAAGTAGGAAAACATACCATAACACTCCAGGAAATCCTGGCATGCATCGATAAAAACCATTGCATCAGAAAGGATATGGATTATATAGAAATCCCCAAAGATATCCTGGACATCTGGCAGCGCGGCAGTGGTATCATTGAGAATGGGCGGCTCAAGATGCCAAAGCTGGGGTATCTGCGCACCAGGGCAGAATGCGGCAAGCATGTTAAAGTAAACACATGTGATGAAACACGGAAATTCCTGATGAACTTTGACCGCATCACACCGCCGCAGCCAGCGCCACCTGTTGATTCATATAAGGGAGAACTGCGCGCCTACCAGCAGTCCGGCTATGACTGGCTCTGGTTCCTCCACACAAACAGTTTTAACGGCATCCTTGCCGATGAGATGGGACTCGGCAAGACACATCAGGCAATGGTAGTAATCCTCTCTGCCTTGCAAACAGAACCTAACCTGCCCAACCTTGTTATCTGTCCAACCTCAGTGCTGGATCACTGGGAATCCAAGCTTCAAACGTATGCCCCTGAATTAAAATTAACCCGATTTTATGGGAAAGAAAGAAATAGCATCCTTTCTGGCAATCTCCCGCCGGTTGTATTAACGACCTATAGTATTCTTTCTCGTGATGTTGAAGCTCTTAGCAAGGTTCATTGGAATTATGTTGTCCTGGATGAGGCGCAAAAAATCAAGAACCACAAGACACATATGTGTAAAGCAACCAAATCCCTCAAAGCGCGGCATCGCCTTGCGCTAACAGGCACCCCAATAGAAAACAGATTGTCGGAGCTGTGGTCTATCTTTGACTTCCTGATGCCAGGCTATTTGGGAAGCATGCAGGATTTCAGGAAACGATACGAAAACCCGATCACAAAATTTCAGGATGATGAAAAGCGCGAGATATTAAAAAAGATTATTCATCCCTTTAAGCTCAGGCGACTCAAGAAAGACGTTTTAACCGAACTGCCGCCGAAAACAGAAGAGAAACGATATTGTACCCTCTCATCGGCTCAGATTGTCATGTACAAAGACATCATTAGTGAACGGGGAAGTACACTTATCGCGAAATTACGGGACGAAAGCCAGCCTGTGGAATATATCCACATCTTTGCATTACTCACCAAATTGAAACGTCTCTGCGACCACCCGAAACTGGTTCTGAATGGAACCACACCAAAAGGCACTACCTCGGGCAAATTCGAACTTTTCAAGGAAATCATGGAAGAGACTTTAGAGTCAGGAGAAAAGGCCGTGGTCTTCTCTCAATACCTGGAAATGCTGGACATGATCGGTGATTGGCTGAAGGGTATCGGAATTAAATTTGAATCTTTGCGCGGCAGTACGATAAACCGCGGTAAGGTTATAGAGAGATTCCAGAACGACCCCGACTGCAATGTTTTTTTAGGAAGCCTCATGGCTGGCGGCTTGGGCATTGATCTGACCTCCGCTTCGGTGGTCATCCACTATGACCGCTGGTGGAATGCCGCACGGGAAGACCAGGCCACCGACCGCGTCCACCGCATCGGCCAGACCCGTGGCGTCCAGGTCTTCAAGCTCATCACCAAGGGCACGCTCGAAGAAAAGATAGACGCCATGATTACCAAAAAGGCAGCCCTCATGAATTCGATAGTCGAATCAGACGATGCCATGTTTAAGACATTTTCAAGGAAGGAATTGATTGAGTTGTTGTCGTTTTGAGTTTACAAAAGAAATAAAATCTCATTTACCCTTGTAACGATTTCAAATTTAGCTTGAGAATTACTCAGAAATGGCTTAAATTAAGGGAGCAGAAAGGAGGTTATTTTATGGCAGAAATAAAACAGCAAGTTATCCAGATAATACAATCCCTTCCGGATGATGTGACCCTAGATGATATTATGGCAGAGCTGTATTTCAAACTACAAGTTGATGCAGGTTTAAAGGAACTTGACGAGGGAGAAGGAATACCCCACAAAGAAGTTGAAAAACGGATGTCCAAATGGCTTACAAAATAGGTTTTTGGTAGGATTTTTTAAGAAAAACAAATAATTGCGTCTATTTTTTTCTTGGTCGTTTCATAATAACCCCAACAAAACCATAACATTGACCAGCAATATTATCTAATGCCGCATGCTCAATGTCCTCTAATTGCCCCAATTTGCTTGTCCAATTCCCGGAGCTTAATTGTCTTGCTGCATGGGTTGGTTTTCCATGAGTGTCAATGTATATTGCGACTTTTTCAAAACCTTCTTCATCTGCAATACTGTTACACACCCTATAGCCAAAAATTTCAAAGGCCTTTACAAAGGCTTCTAAAGTTTCTGTTCTTGGAATTTCAGGAGGCCAGTAGTATAAATGTTGGGCGTCTGGCCACCACCATGCTTCACTATCCCAAGCGGCCCATGCGATGCAATTATATTCTGAGGTCTCAGGACTCGTTATGGAGTAACCGCTTATTCGTAGGTTGGTAAAAAATCTTTCGATTTCATTTTTACTCATGCTAGAGATAATTTTTTTCTCTCCCCCAGCGAAGCCATGCTTGCGTCATTTCCTTCATCCGCCCCCTTTGTTCAGGTAATACAGGATCTTCGCCTGTAATAGATTTTAATGCCCAGAACCAGTGGCCGGGTTTTTTCCTCATTTCGAGTAAAATTAAACGAATTGCTGTGTGTCCCATGCCGATAATCTGTTGATATGCCGGATGCAGTGCTATTTCAGTAACAGATGACAATATGGCTGTATCAGCTTCCCATTGGGTTTTGAGTGTGAGAAATCTTGTTTCAGGATTGGCATGTTGTGTCGAAATTGGTAAAAAATAGTGCTTAATCATGCTTGTATACTCTTCGCGCATCTTTTCAGATTCACTGCACACGGCGGTATTAACCATTTCAATATTAATATAATTTGGTGGACAACTTAATATCATTGGAAAAGCTCCTTTGCTTTATCGGTTATACTGTTAAAAAAAATCTCATTCTTAAAAATACGGAGTTTTTCAAATTCGTCCCACATTTCAACTTTATTTTCAATATAAGTTCTATTTTGAAACACATCTATGTCAAAAATTAATGGTAATCTCTGGTTCTCAGTAGGATTTCCCATAGTCTGATTAATTATAGCAGTTGTCTGTATATCGGGATTTGGAATGACAAGCTGCATAAAAAATTGGTTTAAAACTTGTGGAAGTTTTGGTGCGATTTCTGGCGTTGTTAAAATATATTCTTTAAAATCCTTCATTGGCAAGGGAATTTCTATCCGATTTATATAACGCAAAGCAATACGTGTAATCCTGACAGGGTTAGTTGTTTGAAAGTAAAGATCCCATAGTTCACGAGCCTCGTCTCGAAACATTTCCCAGGTCTTATAAGGTTTCAACTTATTGAAAGTAAAACCATCCAACCTCGCCTGAACCATTTTCTTTTCCTGCGACGATTTAAAAAGGTATCCGTCAATTCCTCCAGAAGTCGAGAGTGCAGCGGCTGTGCCTTCTGACGATACCTTTACGCCTGCTTGAAATGATAACCGTTGTTGCTTCTCTGGAAAACGTTCTTTGACCTTTTCGTGAAATTCCTCCAGCATCTTGAGAATAATTTTTTCTGGCAATTCTACTCGAATATCCAGGAGGGCTTCGACAATCGGGGCATTTGGGAAAACAGTATATTCGTTCAATCTCAATCCTTTAATTTAAGGAACCTATTGTACTGGTTTTAGACAGAAATAGCTCCTTGGGATAAGGACTAAAATATTGCAAGTTGAATGTCTGAATTATAATAAAGAGGCGACAAGCTTAGCAAGCTTATTTCATTTGCCTTTTACCTTTGATTTTGTTTCTGGTTAATGATATAAAATCAAAAAATTCTATACGCAAGTATTTGGATATTACTTGAAAACAATCGTGATTTATTTATATGATGGCGACTGATTAAAAGTTGTTTTAGCAGACGATGCGGTGTTCAAGATATTTTCGAGGAAGGAATTAATAGAGTTGCTCACGTTTTGAAATTATGAGATAATTATTCCTAATTTCTGAACAGCATCACCTCACATACACGTAAAGAATATGTAAAAATGAATGGTTAGATAAAATGATCATTGAGAAAGATTTATTAACTATAAAAGAAGCCAGTGCGTGGGCAAGCGGCTATCTGAAGAAAAATGTTACCACTTTAAATATATCTTACCTTATTCAGTATGGGCGGATAAAAAAATGGCAGTAACTGGTATAGTATTTTCTTGATAAGTTATTGAAAGTTTTAAGAAAGGATGAATTATGAAAACATATCAGGTTGTACTTACTAAAAGTTATCTGGTAATGGTTAATGCTTGTACAAAAGAACAAGCACGAAGAGTATGTGAATTTTATACAAATGATATTCAGGATATTTCAACTATAGAAGACAGAGAAAAAGAAAAGTTTTTGATTGAAAATATTGAGTGTGCTGTGAATGAAACTTTTGAATGCCGTGAAATAAAAACAATATGAAAGAGATTATAACAAAAATCATTCAGGGCGATTGTAAAGATGTTCTGAAAATAATTGATGCTGATTCAATTGATTTAATTGTTACATCGCCACCATATGCTGATAGACGAGAAAATACTTATGGTGGAATAAAACCCGAAAAATACGTAGATTGGTTTTTACCAATTGGTGAGCAACTTTTACGGGTTTTAAACCCTACTGGCACATTTATTTTAAATATTAAAGAAAAAGCTGAAAATGGTGAACGACATACGTATGTAATAGAATTGATTTTAGAATTGAGAAGGCAAGGTTGGTTTTGGACAGAAGAATTTATTTGGCATAAAAAAAATTGTTATCCGGGGAAATGGCCTAACCGCTTCAGAGATGCGTGGGAACGCTGCTTACAGTTTAATAAAACAAAAAGATTCAAGATGTATCAAGAAGAAGTAATGATTCCTGTTGGGGACTGGGCGAATGGAAGATTAAAAAAATTAAGTGAAACAGATAAAATCAGGGATAATTCACGTAGCGGAAGTGGTTTTGGTAAAAATGTATCTAATTGGATAAATAGAGATAAAGTGTATCCTACGAATGTTTTACATTTTGCAACAGTTTGTAACAATAAAAACCATAGCGCCCCGTTTCCCGAAGAGCTGCCTGAATGGTTTATGAAATTATTTACGAAAGAGCATGATTGGGTGTTAGACCCATTTGCAGGTTCAGGTACAACGTTAAGTGTAGCAAAATTGATGCATCGTAATTCTATTGGTATAGAAATATTACCTGAATATGTGGAAATGTTTAAGAAAAACCATCAAACAGAAAAAGAATTTGTATTGTTTGAACCAAAGGTAAAATATGAATCAGTTAAATCTAAATGAAGTTTACGAATATGCAGAAAAGCATATTTCCGCTTTTCATCAAAAACGACTTGAATACATTACAACTACAACAGAATTAGATAAAATTCTTCAGCAGAAAAATCCTTATTTGTTCAGGGCTAAAAATATTTTGACTGCCCAAGACTTAATAAAAGGATTTTTAGATGCTTTTCTTCAATCTCAAGAAGAAACTTTGTTTGGTGAATTTATTGAAGGTTTGGCAATTTTTGTATGCGACAAAGTTTTTAGTGCAAAAAAATCACAGTTAACAGGGATTGATTTGGAATTTGAAAAAAATAATTGCATCTACATTGTAGAAATAAAGGCTGGATGGAATTGGGGCAATGCAAGCCAAATCAAGCAATTAAAAATTAACTTTGAAAATGCCAGAAAGATTTTAGAAAACCATACAAGCAAAAAAGTAATTGCCGTAAACGGTTGTTGTTTTGGAAATAAGAAAAATAAAAATCCTGAAAAGGATGGTTACTATAAAATTTGCGGTCAGGAATTTTGGCAATTGGTTTCGGGAAGTGAAAATTTTTACATTGATATTATTGAGCCAATCGGACATAAGGCAAAACAAAAAAATGAAGAATTTCTCGAAGCTTATGCTGCCGTTATAAATAAATTTACCTTAGAGTTTTCACAAAGATTTTGTGTAGATGGAAAAATTGATTGGAAAAAACTTATAGAATTTAATTCAGGAAAAATAGAGAAATATAAGTAATTGTTCCTTATAGCAAGAATAGCATTATTCTATAAATATTGAAAACATTCAAAATGTTGCGGAACAGGAATTAGAGAGAAAACTAACGGCAAAAGAATTAAGATTGGTCAAAGATAAAGTAGGTGATTATATCAATTGGTACGAAGCCATTCTTAATGCAATTAATGAAGTAAAAATCAAGCCTTGAAATTGCCATGAAAGAAATTAGCATTAAAAATCTCAAAGAATATCTAAAACAGCGTTCTAAAGAAGAATTGATTGGTGAAATTTCTGGACTCTTTACCAGGTTTGAATACGTAAAGGATTATTACCAGACAAAACTTGGCCAAAACGACGCTCAGGTTCTGCAAAAATATAAAGACATCATCGAGGACGAGTTCTTCCCAACTCGTGGATTCGGAAAGGCACGACTCTCGGTTGCAAGAAAGGCTATATCAGACTATCAGAAGATGTCTCCCTCCAGCGAAGGCTTAGCTGACATTATGATTTTCTTCGTTGAAATGGGAGTGCAATTTACAAATGCGTATGGAGACATTAACGAACCCTTTTACAACAGCGTGGAAAGTATGTATGAGCGAGCAATAAAGTTTATTACCGATCACGGTATACAGGATATGTTTAAGACGCGTTGTATAAAGATAGTTGAAGATACCGTTAATATTGGCTGGGGATTCCATGATGGGCTTAGTAATTTGTATTACGAATGCTTTGAGACATAACGTGTGCCTGTTACTTATCACACTGGATATTGAAAATGTCTTCTACCAGCCATAGACCGAGGCATCCTTACTATTAGCTAATTGAGAATATATGGAAGAACCAAAATTTCAGTTTTTTGACGATGACGGCACGGAAATCAATCCTGATTTGGTGCGTAAGCCAAGTCTCTGCATTTCCTGCAAACATGATGAAGACCCATCGCAGGAGGTATTGTGCATATTAAACAGACACGACCAGCAAGATGAAGATAATTTTCAATGTGGAGCCTATGAGCCGAAGGTCGTCTGAAATCTGAACGGACGTGAATTCTTGTCTTTGCATGATAAATAAGTTCGCATCTTTGGGTTCTGTTTGCTTCACTTGACCATATAGGAATTTTCATTTTATTTATGCGGGTTATACGATGTGTGGCATAGAAAATCCCCCTTAGAAAAGGGGGCGAGGGGGTTGTAAACTTGTCCTCATGAAAATGGGGAATAGCCTAGAAAAAACACAACCCCCCCCTGCCCCCCTTTGTTAAGGGGGATTTAAGCGGAATAACTCGATCTTACTTGACTCACAAATGGATTAAATATGGAAAAAATAACCTGGGATGAAAGCTTCAGTGTTGGCGTTCGAGTCCTGGATGCACAACATAAACAGATCGTCATCATTGTAAATACATTGATTGAGATGAATGAAGCAAAAGTTGATTCAGAAATTATCTCAGATACCTTGACAAAAATGACCAAGTACGCCATCGACCATTTTGAAAGAGAAGAGCAATACATGCTCGAATATGATTATCCAGAGTATTCAATACAAAAAAAGCAGCACCAGGAATTTAAGAGAAAAACCGTTGATTTCTGCATGGAAACTATGGCCCATAAGGTGACAGTTCCGACAGAAATATTCAGTTATTTAAAATTATGGTGGACGAATCACATACTGCAAGAAGACATGAAGTACAAAAAGTTTTTTAACGAAAGAGGACTGAAGTAATTAAAATTAGCGCTCATGGGGTATACCTGCCAGACTAATACTTTGATACATTCATTTCTTCCATCTTACCTGTGACCATAAATACAACCCTTTCGGCAATATTAGTTACTCTGTCCGCAATGCGTTCCAGATTGTGGGACACCCAGGTGAGATAGGTAGCCTGATGGCTTATCTTCGGGTCTTGTATCATCAGGAGCAGAAGTTCCCGGTAAATCTGATCGTGAAGGGCATCCACCTGGTCGTCTTCATTACAAACAAGTCTTGCCGCCTCTGCATCCCTGTCTACAAATGCCTTTAGGCATTTATCAAGCATGGATAGCCCTATATCTGCCATCCTGGGAATATCTATCAGTGGTTTCACAAGGGGTTCGTCACCTATTAATAAAGTTATTTTTGCAATCCCCTCTGCGTGGTCACCCATGCGTTCGAGATCTGTTATTATGCTCAAAATAGAAGTCAATACCCGCAGATCAACACCCATGGGCTGTTGTGTGGCGATGAGAGAAATACAATGTTCTTCAATATCAAACCGTTTTTTGTTTATAAGAAGGTCGTTCTTTATGATTTCTTTGGATGTATTTATATCCTTTTTCCGAAGCGCCTCCACCGTTTTCCTTATAGC
>JANLHY010000576.1 GCA_024653795.1 Candidatus Brocadiaceae bacterium
CCTTCATGTGAAGCAGTACGAATCATACGATTGGAAAGTTCTAATGTACCTATTTTGGCTGGTGTAAATAATATTGACATTTTTTCCCCTGCAAACTTAGGTTTTTAATGATTACTCCAGATTAAATAAGTTCACGATGTTATGATAGCAACCAATTAATATTAAATTCTTGAATTACTGATATACGGTTAATGGTTGAATGGCTAATGCAGATAAAAAATAATCTATACAGTTCCTTTCTTCCGTTTTTGTCATAAAGGCGCTCCGATTATAGTGCGCGGTAAGTCCAAGCCGTTTCAATTTATCTTTCCATAAGGGATTATAGGGCATAAGAGAACATGATGATATATTGTGTTTTTTAAGAAACCGGGCGATCCCCGTTAGATTTTCCTTTGTCGCTGTAATTTCAGGGATAAGGGGAATTCGAGGGACAATAGGAACATTACTTTCTCCAGACAGACGAGAGAAATTTTCCAAAATACAACGGTTTGAGCGACCGGTATAATTAAGGCTGGAAGCATCATCGACTAATTTGAGATCAAAGTAGATAATATCCAGGAAGGGAAGAGCCTGTTCTTGAAAATGCCGATAACTAAAAAAACCACAAGTTTCTATGGCTGTGTGTATGCCTTCTTTTTTCAATGCTTGCAAGAAGCGTCCGATAAATTCCATTTGAAAGGTGGGTTCTCCGCCAGAAAGGGTCACTCCGCCGCCTGATGAAGTATAGAAAGGTTTATCAATACAGACCTCGTAAAGAAGTTCTTCAACCGTAACCCACCGGCCTACAGGCTCCAATGCCTTTGCAGGGCATACTGGAAAACAACGTTCGCAGCGGGTACAAGACGTATTAATGGCCTGAATCGGGCTTGCATTCATGAGACATTTTGCCTGGCAAACCGATATACAAGGATTCCCGCAATCGGGTGAAGTACATACCTCTTCGTTGAACGAGAGTCCGGGTTTTGGATTAATCCCCTCCGGGTTTTGACACCACACGCAGGACATCGGGCATCCTTTAAAAAACACCGTGGTTCTAATTCCTGGCCCATCTTCGCTACAATCCCGCTTGACATCAAAGATTAAGGCTTTTCCCCTCAAACAAATATTCCTTTAAATTGCATTTCGAATAAAAACAAAGAATTTTACTTCTGGATTATTTTGAAGGTTGTAAAATTGATTTTAAATTTGCTGAAATTGATCCAAATTTGAAGATATGTCCAACATTTCCTTTTATATGCACAAGGTTTCCTAATAACATATTTACAAGATCCATATCAGGTTTACCGACCAAGCCCATGATAGTTTGCACGTCTTTGAAATAGATTACAACGTCAACTTTGTTTGGGTCGTTTTCGATAGCATTTGCCGCTTCTTCTGTTAATACTTCTGTGGAAACAATGGCATCAGGATTAGGAATTCTACTACCAAAAATACTATGTTTAAAAAGCCTCTCCGGTTCTGGACAGAATTTTAACATAACATTCATGTTATCCTCGGGTTTGTCAGTACGGAAGAGAAATTTACCCTGGTAATATCGTCGGCTACCCTTCACGGTGGGGTCTACAATTTCAAAATTATCTGTAAAATAATTCATTGCTTTTTTTGACTGCCATCCAAAATAACTTAAAAAAGAACTTACAAAGCCAACCCACCCAAATACCCTTAATAATAAAGCCATTGCTTCGGCGGTAAAAGTTCCTCCGGTTTTGTCAAGTAGCCTGGTTATGTCTTTATTTTTGGTTCCAAGATTTATACCGTTGATTATTTCCTTACTAAATGCTGGAAATGCTGCATGCATAGTATATCTCCTTAAATAAATTTAAATTGCGGTCCAACCATGTTGTTCAGCGCCATTTTCAAGTGAGAAATTGGAACGATCGATAATTTCCTGACGCATTTCTGAATTGAGTGTCACGAAATATGCAGAATATCCAGCGACCCTGATCATGAGGTCTTTATATGGTTCCAAAGCATTACGTTCCTCGTTGCTTGCATTTGGCTTATATGCTACGTTTGCGGCATTGTGAGCGGCTTTCAGGTCGTCAATGGATGATATGCAGAGTTGAACGAGTACCCCATCATTGTCCATAAACGTTTTTAAATATCGGGCAAATTGCTCTGTGTCTCCCGCAAAGTGTGGTTTACCTCTGGCGGTTAAACTAAGGTTATATGTGTAACCATTCTGCACGGTACTTGCATCTACGGATGTTACAGACAAGATGTGATCAAAAATCGTAACTTTATCACCATTCGTTTTTACTATACCAGAACAAGGAGTTATTCCACTTGCAAATGGAAGCCCGTTCTTACGTCCATTGGGTGTTGCTTTGGTGAGCATCCCAAAACCCGCGTGATTAGTCATACTCCAATAGCCAACAAGGTAGCGGCCACCACGATGATTTCTGTACTTGTAAAAGGTTCCTTGTATTATCTTTGTTAGCAATTTTGTATATTTAACCGCTAGTTCATTGTTACATTTACCACCAGGTGTTTGATCCACACCGGCGCCATATTTGGGCGCAAGTTTAATTTCTTTCATAATCGTTTTTAAATGATCTTCGGTTAAAGACGAATTCCGAAGGGTTTTTGTGTCAAAATTAGCGTCCATTGCAGCAAGGAGTTCTGCCGGAGATATGTGTCCTCCAAATACCAGAGAGTCAATTACGCAGAAAGAATCTATGACATCCGCCAGCCCTATGATAGCCACCCCTGATGAGTTGTATTTAGCGCCGCCCGAAGATACATCTCTGAAATTCGCGCCTTGTGCTCCTGGCGTGTTGGTAGGCCCCACATATAAACCCGATAAAAATGGTGATGAGCGAACCTTTTCTACCGCGCATCCAAAATAATTGTTGTTTTGCACTGCGTGACGGGCCAGGTTGTCCAATTGAACACTAAAAGCATCAATGAATTCTTTCATGGACTTCATTTTTATAAGCGGTGGTGTAGTATATTCATGACTACCCGTAAATATGTTTGGTGCATCGTCATCCACACCCGTACCACGGTGTTTGCCTCCATACAAAGCCAGTTCCAGCGCCGCTGGTAAAACAAAGAGGGTGGAACCTGTATTCCCATAGTGTTTTCCCGATGAATTCTGTTCTATGCAACCAATAGACGCATAATCATAGGCATCAGCCAATGCCTCATCAGGATTCACCCCCTTATGCTGCTTATAATAATTTGACATTGCCTGAACGACTGGCACATCGCCATGGATTGCAGGTGTTGCTCTGGTTAACAAATTAACCTGTGCAATTCTCAGGAGATAAGGATCGTAGCTTCCCGGAGGGAGCGGATTTCCCTGTGCATCACGGTTATGTATTTCTTTATGGTAGCGAGCATGTACATTGGGGTCGCGGATTGATAAAAGTTCCGTGGCTTTAAGAATAATATACGTCATATCATTTACAGCATCAACGTATTTGCCGTTTTCACAACGAGTACCACCTACGGTTAAAGCCTGATTTGAGCCACTGCCGGCAAAAAGGGCTTCAGCGCCTTCCGTAGAAAGTGGCACATGATCGCTGCAATGCAGGAAAAAATGGCATGTAAGTTCCACTGCCCTGCGTATATAATCTGCCTTGTCTTGAGGCGTAGAAAGCTTTTCCCAATCCTTCAGATAATATGAATTTAATAATTGGTCCAACCTGCCAATTGAAAAACCAAAGTTCGTATTTTCCTGCAAAAGCAAGTGATAGCATATCCAAATAGATGATAACGCTTCCTGCAATGTTTCTGCCGGTTGTGCGGGAACCTTTTTACAAATTCTTTCTAATTCTCTATTGCCAGCCTTCGCAGCAGCTTCGGCCAAATGCGTTGCATAGATTTTAGCTCCTTCAAAAACAGCTATAACCCCTTTAAGACATATTGTTTCTTCCTGTGTTTTCGCGGTTCCTGAGTCAATGTCTTGCTGCATCTGCGCGATTAACCCATTCAGGCCAAATTTGAGAAGTCGTTCAAAATCAGGAACCGTGTGAGAAACACACGTTGCTTTATCAGAAAGATAAAAAGCAATCCTTTCTAAAAGTTCCTGGCACTTTGGGGTTTCACCAGCCTTTTTTTGTACTAACGGGTCAATGGATGGTTGGCCATCTGCTAACCGGCCGCCATTAACCCGGTCTCTCCCATCATTTTTGTAGTCTTCGGTATTGTAATCGCTGTATCGCGCAACCTCCTGAACAACCCTGCGTTCAAGCCAATAAGGAAAAATCTCACGATTGAGACGTTCTGCCACTTCGCGGCTAATTTTAAAAGGGTTCGTCGGCCGTTTTTCTACAGTTTTTAACTCGGGCCATATGCAGTATCCGATAGTATCTACATAAACTACAGCCCCAACAAAGCTGGTAGTGGTTTGTCCCGGGAGTAAATCCGTATCCATTACTTTAGCTGTTTTATGAGAGAATATATACTTCAACGCCTCTGCACGGCGGGTATAC
>JANLHY010000670.1 GCA_024653795.1 Candidatus Brocadiaceae bacterium
TTATGAAGGGGATATAGGGGGATTATGTTTTTTACCATTCACAAAGGCGTGAAGCCTTTGTTTTAAACAACAACAGTAATTTGCTTAGAACATATAGGCAACACCAATCGCCGTTGTGAGTTGGCCATCGCTGCCAGCAAACACCTCTTCACTTGCTTCATCATAACGGATTTCAGGTCTGACCAGGAGATTTTCCCTGATCTTGATATTGGCTGTAAGCGTAATTTCCCAAATATCGAGTTTATCAACCCCAAGCCTGGCTCCATCTCTATCATCAAAGTATTCGGCCCTTAAAGCAAGACCAAATGAATCTGTGATATCCTGATTAATGATACCAGAGATCCCCCACCATTTGCCATTTCTTCCGGTGGGCGATGCGAAAAAGCCACTTCCTATCCCTTCAGCGCCTTCTTCCGTACCAAAATCGAAATTGAGGTTAATACTTGTCTTATCAAGTGGTTTAAGCGCTAAGATAAGATCCCAGAAATGACGCCAATTTCCATCAGCACCGCTACCGGCTAAATCATCATCTTGTTCAGGGCCATGGCTGGCATTCAGAATAAAACTGGTGTTTTCTGCTACTGCCCAGTTAAATTGGTATCCAAGTGTTTTCCCATCATTGTTGTCTGCAAAGGTATCCCAACCGTTTACCAAATATCCTGTTACTGTTAACTTATCCAATAAAGGATAGCTGACGGCTAAACCTGTATTGGTAAATGGAATCGCATTCTGATAAAGGAGTGAACGGGAGTAGTTAGGATTATCCACGCTTTCCCAGAGTTCGGCGCCGATCCAGGTAGCAAATTTACCAAACTTAAAATCAATACCCTTTCCCACAGGCGCCTTGTACGTTACAAAACCCTGGCTTATGGTGAAATCGTCATTATCAACCCTATTAAGTCCCGGAGCTCCCGTCATCTCAGCAGGTACAAAAGTTAACCTTCGTGCAATTTCGCCATAGTTTGTTGTGAACCCAAAACCAATAGGGTCTTTTTCTGTGGATGGTTTGAAAACAGAAATTTCAACGTTATCTAACGTAAATGAGTTATGTTCCCTATCGAACGCCCTTACTTCTAGCAAATCCGGACGCACAAAATCACCACCTGACCCAAGGTTATCTTTTGGGTTCGAGTAATTATAACTATAATATGTATCAATAAAACCACTCACCTCTACACTCTTAAAGAAGCTGGCTATCTGGCCTTCTTCTTCTGCCGGCGCTACTGCTGGTGCGGCTTCTTCTGCGAAAATCGGCGCTGTAAAACTTGCCATTGCACCACACAATATACCAGCCAACCCCAACTTGTAAAAAATCTTCATTAAAATCTTCCTCCTTTCGTTAAGGACCTACCATTTAAATTTACACGCTGCAAAACCATGTACTGAGCTTGTCGAAGTATAATGAAACGTTAATTAACCATTTTTAGAAGCAATATTTAGTTTTATCTTCTAATCATATCCCCCTTTCTTCTTACACGTAAAGGCAGGTTTCAAACCTGCCCCTACAACAGCATTGGAATTCCCATAAATTAAGCAAAAGGAATACCTCATTCTTCGGTATGGTATATATAAATAAATTATTGGTATTAAACTATGCTGTAACCAAAAAAGATACTGGTCTTAACTAAAATCACTCCAACGGGTTACAAAATAAGCGGAAGAAAAATAAAGAACTTGAGTCGTGAACTAAAAACTACAACAGAATTTGTGGCATTCTTTTAAATAGGATAAAATTAGCCACAAATTGGATGATATGGTACAGCTTGTCCTGTTTACTTAAGTAATATATTAGCTGCTATTTATTGCATATATAACGGTTTTTGTCAATAAAAATCTTAAAAAACTTTACCAGAGATTTATCTTCACAAATGACGCATGGATAAACTTATTTGTCTATGATTGATTCGATTCAACATACTACATTTTAATTATCACTTACGGATTCCAACTCTGCGTGGATGGCATCCCACCCATTATAAAGGATGCTCAATTCCTGAATAATAGTTTTGTGCTGCTTGTTGATTTCGACAGACCTTTCCTTGTTATTATAAAGTGTGGGATCTAAAAGGATATGATCCAGTTCCTTCTTTTGAGTTTCCAACAAGGCAATCTTTGCCTCGATATTTTGAATTTCTTTTGTGAGCTTGCGTCTCCTGGCATTCAGCTCTTTTTTTAGCAAATATCGTTGCTTCTGTGAACTACTTTCTTCCTGTTTTGGAATGGACGAATTATTTGTCTTAACTCCAGAAGTATCTCCGTGTAAATTTGCTGCCTTCTTTTCAAGAAAATCTCCAAAACTTCCGAGATGCATGTGGATATTGCCGTTTCTTAATTCATAAACCTTGGAGACCAGACCGTCCAGAAAATCTCTGTCATGAGATACGATCAACAGACTTCCTGTATATTCCAATAAGGCATTCTTGAGAATCCTCTTGGTGGTAATATCGATATGGTTTGTGGGTTCGTCAAGGATTAAAAAATTCGTGGGCTTTAGAAGCATCTTGGCAAGGGACAGACGCGACTTCTCGCCGCCGCTCAGGACGCGGACGGGCTTGAAGACATCATCACCAGAAAACAGGAACGCCCCTAATATGTGTCTGACTTGAGGAATCATGGAAAATGGAGCGACCGATTCGACTTCCTGCAATAACGTATTGCTGCTATTTAATTTTTCAGCATGCTCCTGGGCAAAATAATCAAAAAGGACATTATGCCCCATCTTGATAGCGCCTGAGTGCGGCTGTTCCAGACCGGCTATGATGCGCGATAACGTGGACTTTCCCGACCCGTTTTGCCCTACAAGCGCTACTCTTTCCCCCCGTTCTATCGAAAGGCAAATATCGTGAAAGATCAAACGTCCGTCGTATTCATGCGAAACGTCTTTTACATCCAGTACGGTTACGCCGCTTTGTTTTGAT
>JANLHY010000589.1 GCA_024653795.1 Candidatus Brocadiaceae bacterium
CCCTGCGCAACTTTTATCCGGTCTTCAACGGCGAGGTATCTCTTTCCTCCCCCTTTTTCCATGGCTTCATGAGATGCCATACCTCTGTATTTTTTAACGCGTACACCGCCTTCATAAAAATATTCGCCCGGAGACTCACTGGTGCCGGCAAGTAAACCGCCCATCATAACGGCGCTGGCGCCGAGGGATATCGCCTTGACAATATGTCCTATATGGGCTATACCACCATCCGCTACGACTGGGATATTTGCGTATTCTTTAGAGAACTTCGCAGTGTGATAAATTGCAGAACCCTGCGCCCTTCCCACAGAAAGGGTATCTTGTGTAATACAAATAGAACCGCTTCCCATACCAATACGAAGTGCATCAACGCCGGCATCGACCAATGATTTGCACTGTTTGGCTGTAACGACATTTCCGCCAATTACTTCAAGGTGCGGGTATGTCTTTTTGATGTATTTGATCGTATTGATTTGGAAGATAGAATCACCCTGAGATGCATCGATTACGATAACATCCACGTCTGCCTTGGCCAATTCTGCCAGACGTTCTTTATCTTCTTCTCGTGTAGAAAGCGCTGCCCCTACGAGCAGTTGTTTATCCTTGTTTTTAGAAGCAAACGGGAAGTCCTCATTTTTCAGTAAATCCGTACGACTCAGGAGAGATACGAGACGACCCTGTTTATCGACAAGCGGGAGTTTCCCCTTTTTGCTTTCCTTGAGTATCTTATTCCCTTCTGACAGAGAAATTCCGGTTGGCGCGGTAATCAACTGGGTGGTCATCACTTCTTTTAATAATTTGGTTCGGTCTTCCTCAAAATCAATATCCCTATTTGTTACAATTCCTACAAGTTTCGAGTTTAATGTACCATCCTCGGTAATGGGGATACCTGAAAAACCGTGCGTTTCTTTAAGCATATCCACATCCCGAATAGTGTGGTTTGGGCTGAGCACGACAGGGTCAGTAATAAATCCATTTTCGAATCTCTTGACACGACGTACCTCTTTCACCTGTTCATCAATGGTGTTATTGTAGTGGATGATGCCAATACCTCCCAGCAGCGCCATACAGATCGCCATCTTTGATTCGGTCACCGTATCCATGGGAGAACTCACAAGAGGCCTTTTGATCTTTATATTGCGGGTAAGATTGGTTTCGAGGGTGATTGCATCAAGCGCAAAATCAATGTGCCCAGGCAACAGGATAAAGTCATTATAGGTGATACCCCCTTGACCTTCAAAAAATGTCTTCGCATCCAGTCCGTTGGGTGACATAACTTTTTTATTACCTCCAATAATTTGTAAATTTCAAGTGTCCCAATATCATGGTAAATTACCGTTTCTTTATCTTCTTTTTGCTGGTTCAATCGTCCTCGATTGAACCCAAACATTATATTTTAAATCAGGTTGGGTTTTGTCTTTTAAAACCCAACCTGATTTAAAATAATTATAACATCATATAGGGATCAACATCAACTATTGCTTGTACACTTTTTGACGGTTTCAACATATCTGAAATCTTCTGGAGGGCATCATGAATGTGGTTGTGGCTCTGTGACCTTAGTAAGAGATGCCACCTGAACATATCATTAATCTTCGTTACGGGTGCCGGTGACGGTCCGAGTATTTCCAGTTGGTTTCCATTTGTTTTTGTTATTTCTTTCAGTTTCTCGGCAACGACGAAAGATTTTTCCTTTGCTTTATCTTCCTTTTGGCTGCGGAAGACGATCCGGGCTAATTTACCAAAAGGAGGGTAATTCAATTGTTTTCTGTACTCCAGTTCTTTTTTTGCAAACCCATCATAATCATGGGCGGCAGCATACGTGATGCTGTAATGCCTGGGGTTAAACGACTGTACAATGACCCTGCCTCCCTTTGGCCCTCTGCCGGTGCGTCCCGCAACCTGTGAGATGAGCTGAAACGTGCGTTCACTCGCACGGAAATCAGGCAGGTTCAGTATTGTATCCGCCGAGATTACCCCCACCAGGGTAACGTTGGGGAAATCCAGCCCTTTTGCAATCATTTGTGTGCCGAGCAATATCTGGACATCTCCCCGTTCGAATGAGGTCAGCGCCTTTTCGTGGGCATTACGCGCACGCATGGAATCGCTGTCCATCCTGAGAATTTTATATTGCGGGAATTTGGCAATAATTTCGTCCTCAATTTTTTCAGTGCCAAACCCGCGGTAGTTGATATTGCCTGCCATGCAGTCCGGACATGATTCCAGGGGAGGAGTTTCTGCATGACAATAATGGCACAAGGCTGTATTTAATTTTTTGTGAAAGGTCATTGGAATGTCACATTTCCGGCACTTTAACACAAATCCGCACCGTTTGCAGTTAAGATACGGTGCAAATCCTCTGCGATTCAAAAACAAGATCACCTGTTCATTTCGGGAAAGTGCCTGGTTCATGTAATATGACAGCCGTTGAGAAATAATATGGTGTCCCCTCCGTTTGCGAACCTCTTCGCTCATGTCTACGATCTCGATTGGAGGAAGTTGTTGATTACCGATTCTTTTGGAAAGGACGATCTTTTCATAGTGTCCGCTTATTGTGTTGTAATACGTTTCAAGGGAGGGAGTAGCTGTTCCCAATATAACCATAGCGTTTTCATAGGTTGCCCTCAGGATTGCGACATCTCGTGCGTTATACCGTGGGCTATTTTCCTGTTTATAGGTGTTCTCATGTTCTTCATCAATAATGATCAATCCGACATTTTTCAAAGGTGCGAATATGGAAGAGCGCGCGCCAATGACAATGTCTACCTTATCTTCTTTAATATCATTCCACTGCGAATAGTGGAAGGTACCCAGAAGGTGACTATGCAATATGGCCACGTTGTTAAACCTTGCTTTTATTCGTTGAATAGTCTGTGAGGTAAGAGATATTTCCGGAACAAGGAAAATAGCCTTACGTCCATGCTCAAGCACTTTCGCAATAGTTTGTAGGTAGACCTCTGTTTTTCCACTGCTGGTAATACCGTGAAGTAAGATAACGCCTGGTTTGGGTTGTTCGAGCTTTCTGTTGATAATATCAAAGGCGTTTTGCTGCTCTTCGGTAAAAGTTAAATGTTGTTGCAATGGGCCGGAATCGCAAGTCGTATCAACAATGTGCTGGGGTTTATTTTGTATGGCAAGGAAACCCTTCTTTTCAAGCTGACGAAGTCCAGGCATCTTGCAACCACTGATCTGTATGAGTTCTTTTGCGCTTATTTCCTGGAAATATTCACTGATAAATTCAAGTACCTTCGCCTGTTTTGGCGCGCGTGTTTTTAATTGCGAAAGGGTTTGCTGGTCAAGTTTTGTCAGGGCATCGCAAGGCGTAACAAAGAGCGCCTCCTTTTCCTTTACGCTTCTGCGCGCAACCGGCGGGATTACTGCATTGATCGCCTCTCCCCATCCGCAGTAGTAATGGGTTGATAGCCACTTCGTAATCTTGAGCATGACATAGTCGGCCAGCGGTGTCTTGTCAATGACATTGATAATATCTTTTATTTGATACGGGGAAGGGGTATCCGTAAATCCGACACAAAATCCTGTGGTTATTTTATTGCCAAAGGGTATTTTTACCCGCATACCTAGTGTAAGGTTATCTCTTATGTGTGTGGGGATACTGTAATGAAATATCTTATTTAAGGGAATATTGACGACCACTTCTGCATATAATTTTTGGAGTGGCTGATTCGCCTGCAAAGCTTGCTGTTCTGGTACAATCTCATTTGGGCGTGCGGTAGTGGACGTTGGAAGCTGATTTGTGAGGCTGGTATACATAGATTTATATTAAAAATTTCAATCCCCATTTTCACGAGGACAGGTTGCCCGCGAAAGACGCGAAACTTGTCCCCGTGAAACTTGTCCTCGTGTAAACGAGGAACGGGGAAGCGAAATCCCTTTCATTTCCCCATTTGCATGAGGACAAGTCTTTTTTTGTGTTTTGTGGGGAATATGCTACTGCCGAATGCCACCTAATTTAATGAGAGGATACTAGCAAAATAATAATATCGTGTCAAGGTAGATACTCAAGCCAAAAAATAGGGATTGACAAAACTAGCCACAGAGGAAAAGTTTGGAAAATAAGGAGAAAGGGAGAGGCGGGGAGTATGGGGATGGAAAAAAATGTAGGAGTGAACGGCTGTTCGCCCATACTTTTTTCTCCTCCTGGTTTTTCCCGCTATATCCAGGTAATATTTACCAGATGTTCTACCTTTTTAAATTCTGGATCACCGGTTACTATGACCGCTTTGTATGCTATGGCGGAAGCAAGAATAAAGCAGTCCGCATATGAAATGCTGTACTGAGCCTTGTATTCTGCGGCATGAAATATCAGATTATTTGAACTCACCTTTCCGTTCCAAAATGAGTTTCTCTGAAAGAGAGGGTTTAGATGGTAAAATACCACAGGCTGCATGAATAGGATCTTCAGCAGGAGGAATAAGGTAAATGATGCTACCATACTCCAATACCTGGATTTTTGTGCCTGGTTTTATAATGCCTGCCTTGTCGGATTGCAATGGGGTGACGAGGGCAAAGGTAAGATTGTTGATATTCTCACTGAATCGTTCGATATAATTGTCAGATACCAGGGGGTAGTAGTGCAGGCCATCCGGTCGTAGTAAACAATGAAAAATTTGTATTACATCTCATTCCTTCAGGAATCCTCAGAAAAAACAAATACTGCGTCATCGAGCTCGGTAATTATTGTAAGACCTTCCGGCTTTTGCATATCAGAGGCAATCTTTGCAAGGAGCTTGTTTGGCGCTATCCCAAAGGAACAGGTAAGACCGGTTTCTTCCAAAATCTTTGCTTTGATCTCTTTTACAATCTCCTCTTAAGAGTAGTATTTTATTATGGTGATTTGCCTTTTGTTGCCGATTTCCACTCGCATACTGTGGCGATTGCGAATGCCTCTGCGATGGCAATGATTGCCAAGAATATTAGTTCCAAACATATCATCAAAAAAGGTTCGCCGAACTGGTTAAAAGGCGTAAAAAACTCCCAAAAGAGAAATGAGAGAAAAAATACGAGACCAGCCATCCTCCACGCCCGTGGCTTGATTCCGTGTGGCCATGCAGGCGTAAGCCATCGGTAAATGAAGGCGTGACCAATGCCAAAGAGAATGAGTCCAACAAAAATCTGAGCCGGATGAGATACCACCAAGGGCAGGGGTTCCATTTGGGTCCATACTGCAATGAGCTTGCGACTTTGGATTGAGGGATTTAGGAGTATTCCTCCCCCCATGCCAGCCAAAACCGATTAAACGGAATGTGAGTACCATAACGAAGTTCAGCGTGAGCCCACCAACCAAACCTGCGCGAAGTGTTTTCGTAATGGGATTCTTCATAGTTTTAGTCGTGATCTTCCTGTTTTGGAACGATAATTTCGGGCATCTCTATATCAGACAATCGGACGAGGTAGTTATTGTGCCCCTCCGCTAACTTTTAAGCCGATTACGCCGATTATAATCAAAAGTATTTTTATCTATCATCAGTCTGTAAAAGTTGCTTGATAATGCGGATGTTGACTGTTCTATTCTTTTGTACTGGATGATGATTTATATGAAATGCAGCGTAATTCCCCAGATAACATCCAGCACGTTTTCCCTTCATCTGAATAAGGAAATTCAGCATACTGATCCAATGGAACGCAGTTTTCCGTCATTTGGGAGAGAAGAAAACCTTCTCTCGGTAATTTGGCAGAATGTCTGGTAAAAATACCGACAGGAATTGGAACGTCTATACTGAGCGCAAATACGGCATTTGCGTGCCTCCATACCTGCTTAATGTTACGGTAATTCCGGCCTGCACGGGCATGTCCTGTAAAATGTACTATTTGAAAGTTGTTTATATAGCAGACCTCCTGGGTAGGTTCCCCAAGGGTATCTAACAATAGCAGCAATGTTTCTGGCGAATAATCCCTCCTAAAGTGACCGTAGTAATTTGTATTTTTAAATAAGCCGAATTTTCTATTTTCCTGGATGCATTGTTTATAAAATTTTTTGGCATCTTTTTTTTGTATGTAGACGGTTACCGCTTTGATTTTTCTTATAATTAAGTAAGATTCTTTGGCAAAGAGGTGTTTTCGTTCCCCATAAGCAACGGGTACCTCAACAGGAACACCTTTCATTGCAGCAACGCAAGTCGTGTTAAATTCCCGAAACCCGCGGGTATTTTTAAAGACTTGTTTTACCTTTTGTATCAGGCCAGAATATTTGTACATCTTGACAAGATAGATCTGTACCTCATTTGCATGAAAAACCTCAAATGCTCCCAGGATTTTATACCGATCTTTTCTCATGATGGTTAACAGGGTATCATCGGTAGTCTCTGTAGATTTTTTTGAAATCCCATCAGAGATTCGCTCAAGGTATGGAATGAGAAATGAACTTCGGGCATGGATAGTCCACTGAACGCGTCCGATTGTATTTGATATATATCCTTTAAACATTTTATAATTGTGTTATAATAAAAACATAAATCTTTTCAAATTAAAATTCATTATTGCGTATCCAATTCAACAAATCAAAATGAACAAGCTTACAACGAGTATCCCAACGAAGGCACGAGATATTATACAAAATGCCTTACAAAATAAACGATATAAATTACTCGAACCAGAGTCCAAGGAATTAATTGCAGCCTTTGGGATAACAACCGCCAGGCATACAGTAACAGCTTCTGTTAAAGAGGCGATTCAAGCTGCAACATCTATAGGATATCCCATTGTCCTGAAGATTGTCTCACCCGATATCAGTCATAAAACCGATGTGGGGGGCGTAAAGGTTGGAATAAAAGATGATGAGGGTGTTAAGGCTGCATACGAAGAAATTATGAAAAACGTAAACATAAAGAAACCTGATGCAAGGATAGAGGGAATTCTGGTTGAAGAAATGGCGACACCCTCCACAGAAGTTATTGTAGGGGGGCTACGAGACCCTCAATTTGGCCCTGCAGTGATGTTTGGGCTGGGCGGTATTTTTGTCGAAATTTATAAAGACGTATCCTTCCGCATTGCCCCTTTGGAGGAATATGAGGCGCTGGATATGATTCATGAAATAAAAGGTTCCAAAATTTTGAAGGGTTTTCGAAATACCGAGGCTCTTGATATTACCTCATTGGCTCAAACTATTATAAAAGTATCAAATATTATGGTTTCTATAGAAGAAATTAAGGAAATAGACCTGAATCCAGTCCTTGTGTATCCAAAAGGCGTAAAGGCTGTGGATGCAAGGATTATTCTGAGTCGGTTGTAAAAAGTATGAAGCTTTTGAAACCACCGATTACGCAGATTTCACAGATAAAAATTATACGAGGAATCTAATTTATGGAGTTCATAATTTAAGTGAAACTAAAAGATACTGCATTTACCGTAAGGGCTGAGCGAGCCATCCTTTTTAGGGTTATGCTGTCAGAGGATCGCAATAGTAGTGAAGAACCATTAGAAGAACTCCGTCGTTTGGCAGAAACTGCGGGCGCAAACATTGTCCATACGGTAGTTCAAAACAGGGTAAGCATCGATCCTGTGTATTATATTGGAAAGGGAAAAGCTCTCGAATTATCCAAGATCGCAAAGGAAATGGACGTCGATGTGCTTATTTGTGACGACGACCTTACCCCCGCACAGGTCAAAAACCTGGAGAAGACCATCGATGAAAAAGTAATTGACAGGAGTGAATTAATCCTCGACATATTTGCTACCCGCGCAAAGACATTTCAGGCAAAACTCCAGGTGGAGCTGGCTCAATTAGAGTATACAAAGCCCCGGTTAAAGCGGATGTGGACGCACCTTTCCAGGATTGAAGGAGGCATCGGAACGAGGGGGCCTGGCGAAAAACAACTGGAAGTCGATAAACGCATCGTGTCGAAAAAAATTCACGACCTCAGAAAAAAACTGCATGAAATTGAAAAGAGACAGGAACGGCTGGTCGCTTCGCGGAAAGAATTTTTCACGGTATCCATTGTGGGATACACCAATGCCGGAAAGTCCACATTAATGAACGCATTGACGGAGATCAATACCTTTGTAGAAGACAAACTATTTGCAACCCTTGACACAAAAACAAGTGTATGCAAATTGGAAAATGGGAAAAAATTTTTGGTGAGTGATACCGTCGGTTTTATAAAGAAACTACCCCACCATCTCGTTTCTTCCTTTAAAGCAACTTTAGAAGAGTCCCGGCACGCCGACCTCCTTCTCCATGTTGTAGATACAAGTTCTACTGCGATTCATAATCAAATCGAGGCTGTTAATACTGTATTGAAGGAACTCTGGTGTGACAAAAAACCGATGATCATGGTATTTAATAAAATAGATGCTGTGAAGGAAGATGCTGTTATTCCGCTGCTTCGGAGTCGTTACAAGGATTGCGTTATGATCTCCGCAAAGACACATCAGGGCATAGAAGACCTGAAACGCAAGATTATAGAAATGCTCGAAAAGAATTTCATTGATGTAGAACTTTCCTGCAGCGTAGCTAATGGGAAACTAATTGCATACCTCCATGAACACGCACATATTGTAAGTAGCCGCTTTGACGATGAACGGGCAACGTTCCGGCTGCTTATGGAAGACAAGCTCATACACAAATTACGTATGTTAGAGGACGGCATTCAGATAAAAGAAAAATAGAATAAATTTACAGCAAAAGTGAGTAGTTTACAATCTCCACCAATCCACTATTTTTATTTGAATGTATGGATAGATTTTATTACAAAACAATATCTCCCATTTCCTTTTGAACCTGATAATCTATGGTTGTCTGTCTTCAAAAAACTGCCATAAAAACCTCACATATTTTAAAATACGGTTTTATTTTCTTAAACATCTCTACCATTGCAATCATTGGTTTGGGCGTCTATACCCTGCACACGTCTCCATATACAGGAATCATGCCGACTATTGCGAATAACACATGGATTGTAAGCCATAAAGATCGCAACAGTCCATCTGCCACTGCAAACGTCAATATTGGAGATAAGCTTCTCAATATCGGGGATGTCCCCGTGGATAAAGCCGATTTCATAAGATTCCCGGAATTCTTCAGAAAAAGTCCGGAAGAAAAATGGTGGAACAGACAAAGGGCTTTCTATGGAATACTTCGGGATAATAGCGCCATCGCTATAGAAACCGTTAGAAATGATGGTATAAAGGCAACGGAAACTGCCACGGTTCAAAAGGGCATGCCTTTTTCTCAGATTATAAAACGGACACTCCTTGTCTATGTAAGTTCATTACTCTGGATGATTATTGGGATACTTGCATTCCTTAATCTGAATGACGTGGGAATCTATTTTCATTCCAAACTGGGAGAGTGGAATTCCCAAAAATCTCACTTAAAAACGCTCTGTACCTTCTTCTCCGGCTTTGGCGCGCTCTATCTGGCAAGCGTAGCACCGATAGCAAGCCGTGACTTAACCCTGTCACCACCACTATTTCATATCCTCCTTATGGCTGCATTTATTGGCGCGGGCGGTTTAATAACCCTCGTCCATTTCTCATTAGTCTTCCCGAAGCCAAAATCATTTATCGCATCCCATCCAAAAAGTGTCTACATCTTATATGCCTATTTCCTCCTTACCGTCATCCTCTATCTTTCCGGCATCTGCGCCTTTGGCGCGTTTTTCCCGTTTTTGATGGTATGGACACTGGTAATGGTATATGCCTTTTTCCACTCGTGGATTCAGGAGAAAGACCCCTTGTTAAAACAGCAGATACGTCTGGGTCTCATAGCGCCGGTAGCCGGTGGTATCGTGTTTATATTCGTGAACCTCTTGCCGCCGTTTATCGGCCTGCCCCCGCTGGACTTCAACTATTTTGCCCTCATATCCCTTCTGCTTCCGTTTACCCTTTCGTTTATTACCGAAAATTATCATTTATACACGGAGAAGACCGAAAGGGAATTGGAATACCAAAAAGAAAGAGGAAAGATCATGGCAGAACTTCATGACAATCTGGGTAATGACCTGACGAACATAAAGATGTTCAGTGAGGTTATCCCAAAATATCTTATAAATAACGCCGAAAAGGCGGGAGAGTATATAACTTTTATCAAAGAGACCGCAAAAAATAGCATGGAACAGCTAAGGGACTTTTTGGGGGCGATTGACACAAAATACACCACGTGGGATGACATGACGAATCATTTCAAAGAATACGGTTTTAAACTCCTTTCTCCTGATATTTATTTTAACCTCGAATACCCATCAGATAACAACAGAGCGCCACAGCCCGGTTTTTCAATGAGGTTCAATCTTTATCGAATTTTTAAAGAGGCCTTGGGCAACATCGTAAAACACGCCCACGCTAAAAACGTGCGGGTTACGGTATCCTTGTCGTCAAAAGAAATGGAGATGAAGGTGGCAGATGACGGTATAGGTTTCGTCCCGGAAGAGGTATTAAAAGAAGCCCATTACGGTATCAGAAACATGCAAAGGCGCGCAAAAGAACTGGGTGGTGTCCTCAATCTTCATTCAGAAAAAGGAAAAGGGACGTTCGTTCATTTGAGAATTCCCATTGGGTGATATCAAAATCTGAAAAATACCCCAATTGGGGTATAGACAGGGTTAATCATAAATGGTATATTTGGACACGGATAAACGCAGATGAACACAGATTTTTTGGTCTTCAGCGACTTTTTTTACCACAAAGGCACAAAGACACGAAGTTTTTTTGTTGTGTTTTAGCGCCTTGTGGCAATTTCAAAGTTCCTTAATATTTAAAGGTCTTTATCTATGCCCATCTGCGCAAATCTGTGTTCCAATCAGTGTATTTTCTTCGTGTCCTTTGTGGTTTCAAGGAGTAATGGATGCCCATCAATGTAACTATCATAGAAGATGAAAAAACAATCCTCGAATGCCTGAAAATTCTCCTGGCTGGCTCAAAAAATATAAGGATAATCGGCGCTTTTCAGTCAGGTGAACGGGCAATAGACGCAATAGCAACCAATCCGCCGGACGTTGTTCTGGTTGACCTTGAACTCAAGCTCGATGATATATCCGGCATTGAAGTAATCAAGAGAATAAAAGAATCTCTGCCTGAAGTAAACATCATGGTCTTTACCAAGTTTGACGACGATGGGCATCTGTTTCCGGCCATTAAAGCTGGCGCCGTGGGGTACCTGTTAAAAGACGCCTCACCAGCCGAAATAATCAACGCAATCGAAGACGTTTGTAAGGGATACGCCCCCATGTCAGGCCGGATTGCCCGGCGAATATTGGAGGAACACCACCATGCCCCCATGAAAAAAGGACATAACGACTTCACCCTTACGCCCCGTGAGATGGAAATCCTCGAAAAACTTTCAAAGGGATTAGACCCAAAGGCGATAGCAAAAGAACTGGATATAAAATACGATACCGTGCGTTCACACTTGAAAAACATATACAAAAAACTGCACGTAAACTGTATGATAGAGGCAGTTGCCAGGGCAAAGGAAAATGGACTAATCCGGAGCAGGTATTAATTTGGGGACACAGATAAACGCAAATGAACACAGATTTAAACGTTAAATTTGGTATTCAATAACTTTTTTTACCACAAAGACACAAAGTTTTTCTTTGTGCCCTTTGTGTCTTTGTGGTTCATCCACCGTCAAAAGGAGAAACCGATGAAGAGTAAACCATTCATACCCTCCATGCTTTTCACTTTATCCATTCTCTATGCTTTTGCTATCCCACACACCTTCGCCATCGAACCCGCTATCGAAACCGCCGTCCTCAAAGGCAACTGGGAAGCACTTGTCAATATGCTGGAAAAGGACGACTCTAAAGCAAACGACCCCGTATCAAGGCTCATCATGGCACATGCCGGCCTTGCCACCAACCGCAACAACGCCGCCATGATGCTCTTTCTTTCCATCGGGGAAGAAGGTGACGTTACTTCATGGTCTGATTGGACGTCATCACTCCTGAACAAAAATCCTGAAAACCCCGTTGCCCTTTACCTCCATGCCGATGCGCAGGCAAGATCGGGAAATCATAGCGAAGCCGTCCAATTACTCACAAAAGCAGTAAATCTCCCTTCATCCCCACTTTCTCAAAATTCCTTAGCAGGGGAGATAGACAATACTGAAATGGTTAATTATGCCCTTGTCTGCAATGGACGCGGCGTCCTTCGCATGTTAACCGACGATATGGACTACGCCCTCATGGACTTTCTCCAGGCAACACGACTTGCCCCAAGCCTTGCCGATGCCCACGCTAATCTGGGGTCTTATTACATCATGACGGAGGCAGCCGACGGCGCATTAGAAGAATTCAACAATGCCATTGAAATCAACCCCGAATTTGCCCTGGCATACAACGGGTTGGGATGCGCCTATTTCGGCAACGGGAAGTTTGAAGAGGCGTCACAGTCATTCAGCATGGCATCTCAACTTTGCCCCACCCTTGCAATCGCCGAGATCAACCAGGGGTTCACATCCGCATACTCCTCCAAACTTATCACCGTTGCAGAAAAGATAACGGAAAACCCCGGCACAACCTTTACGAGCATATCCAAACAATATCCGGAAATCGTAAAGGAGCAGAACCAGCAATTACTCAAGACGCTCCCTTCCCAGAGCGACCACGAATTCTGGGGCAAAATCAACAACGTCTCCAGCCTTTCCGATAGCCAGTACCAGTCCCTTGTAAAAGAATACGGCGCTCAAAAAGTGCAAATGGGCGCGTTCCTCAAGATGCAGGAACTCAAAGGCACGCTGGCAGAAAATTATCAGACGAAATTATCCATCCCTGAAAAAACAAATTTCGCCAACAGCGTCTTGCCAAGCGCCCTCTCATCTTCTGAATTCACGGGGGGTTCGCAGAAAAGCTGGAAATCATTCTTTACTCCACCCTCTAATGTATCGAGCAAAGAAACAGTGCTTGGCAATATGCTGAAACAATACTCTAATACTTCTACCGCAGGCAAACAGGTAATCTTTAATATCACTGATTTCGGGATAGGACAATGGAAACCGGAGCTAAAGACGGGAGACGATTTTGCGGAGAAAAAGGGTGTATTCTCTGAGATACCACGGAGCGGCCAGGTTCTTATTGTAATGCCGTCAGACCGGGATTTCCAAAAAATGAATGACGTCGAGTTAACACGCAGCATTTATGATGCGATAAAGGCAAGGGTTGATGGTGGGCTTGCGGTTGGTACTCGCGCGTTTGAACTCCAGTTAATTCAACACATTGGTAAGCCTGGATATTTTGATCCATCACGACAGGACGCCGTTAATCGCTTTGGCAAATGCGCCTACGAGGCAATAGGTATGCTAAATAACCATCTGAAACAAACAAATCTTACCCCATATAACTATTTCGTCGGGGGTAGCAACGGCACAAAGGTGTTTACTGAAAATGTACAGGCATGGAAACCCTATATGCACAAAGCCGACCTGTTCGATGGCAGGGCATTTAAGACCCCGACTATTGAGGCAATTGTAGCGCTTCGCCCGGAAAACGTTCGTATGTTCAATACCTTGGGAGACTTTCCGGCGGAAAACGTCCCCATAGCACATTCAATCGGCAATCACGATGTGGTAAAAGACCTAAAGAAGCAATTTCCAGCGCTAACAAGTGTTTTGCTCGACCCAAGAGACCGTCCTAATATTGTTGGTTTTGGGCACCTGGCAGGTATGGATCAAAACTCTAAAATTGTGGCGAAGTATCTTAATACAGACGGTATCTCATACACTACCTCAAGAGAAATGACGGGTAGAGATTTGTTGCCAAAACCCATAGTAGAAAAACAAGGTGGTATTAAATCAAACTTTGTTAACAGCGCAAACCTCCTGCTTATTGGTGAGAAACTGAATCGAATAAGTGGTATATCTGCATCATCTTCGTTAAAACAATCGTCTTCCCCAATCCCCGGCTATTTTACCGCTACTGATAGACCCATAACGGAGATTGGCGCCCTTGCCTCTATGGTGGATAAGGGGATAAAATCAAGCGGCTCGACACGCAGCGCCCTTATCGTATCCCAGGACACATTCAGAACGAAACTGCTCCAGTCTGAACTCAGCAAATACGGGTTTCAGACAAAGGTCATCCCGCCGGGAACCGACCCACAGGCAGCGGCAAGGCAATGGGGCGCAGACGTCATCCTTGGTGTCAAAGGGACGCCTGAGATGAAATTTCCCCAAAAAACCAGTATGCCTCTTGGAAATTCATTGCAAAAATATCCAGGCAATGACAATTACAGAAAAGTGCAACCCCTGTTACCACCCGATAACGGCGGTGGAGGCGGCGGCATCGTTAATCAGAACTGGAACTGGGGCAAGCAGTTTACCCCAACTTATTCAAAAGGACTGCCACCAGGCGGTGTAAGCACTGAAGAAATTGCAAAGGCATTCGTAGATAAAGGCAACTGGCCCGTATTAACAACATTCAGCTTGTTCTATAAATAATGATGAACCACAAAGAAACGAAGGACACAAAGAGAAGTGATGAGTTGTCGAATCTCATTATTGGTGCGGCAATTGAAGTGCATCGCCATTTGGGACCCGGCTTATTAGAATCTGCTTATGAGGAATGTCTTTTAATAAACTTCAACGTCCCAATCGTAAAACAAGGCATTCGTAGAATAGTAAACTAAATGCCTTTGTGTCCTCGTGCCTTGTGGTTTTGTGTTTTTGTGTTTTTGTGGTTAGCTATCCCATAAGTTTTTCTTTGTGTTCTTCGTGTCTTTGTGGTAAAAATCTTTCTCTGTGTCCTCTGTGCCTTTGTGGTGAAAGGAGGTTCATAAATATGCGCTACATAAAATTTCTCACAATTCTCATATTTTCCGCGTTCCTTTTAGCAGAAAATATCCATGCCAACGAATACATCGCCTTTTCCCTTAAAGTAGCCCAACAAATGATCCTTTCAACCCCGCAGGGCAAGGACTATCGCAAACTCCACCCGGAGGTCTTCACCCTCGGCGGCATCACCGCCATGAATGGCCTTGTCTATGACCGCAAGACAGGCGACGTCATCCTTGTAGGGCAAAGAGACCCCGAACGCGCCATCCTCACCCTTGACGACTTCGTAGTCGCCTTACGTGCAAGATTTATCCACGGCAAATGGCCCCTGGTAAGCATTGACCCAACACCTGAGACCGAAAAGACCCAGATGCAGGTGGTGCGCTTCGAAGGTGGGATAGAGGATACCCAGTTTGGTCAAAACCTCTTTGAAGCAGACTATAAGTTAAAACAGATAGGCATGGGACTCATCCCATCAGGAGTACCAGGGCTTAAGACCAATTGGGAGTTAAGCTTTGAAGAAGCAAAGAAAAACCCAAAAGATAATAGTAGAATAAATTCTCGCTTCTGGTTTTATCCAGTACTGCCAATTGTGACAGTGAGGGAAGATGTTGTGGCAATGAAGGGACTAAAGGTAAGTGTTTTTTCAGAGATACTTTTTGCCGAGATAAATGGGAGGAAAATAGAAGACGTCTCTGACTTTAATAGTATTTCTGCAGAAATGTTTTGTCAAGAAATAAACAAATACTTTAATAAACTTGCGCAGGTTCATCCACCCTTTTTATATCTTCAAGGATTGTATGAATTTGTGGCTCTGTCAAAAGCAATTGAAGAAATGATAGAAAAACCCAACCTCTCATACTGGCTTGAATACTACAGGGTAAATAAAATTAAAATTAAAAAAGAAATAGCAGTATTAGGTCGGAATGAGGAATATGAGGTGCCAGTAAAAGAAAACAATGACTCAAACAAATATTATTGGTATCCATTTAGATATGAACTTTCAGGAGGAATAGAGCTTATTGCTATTGCTATAAGGTTAAAGGCGGGACAAGTAGAGGCACTTAAAGATGCGGTTATGAAAACTAGACCTAGACAAGATACGCTCTTGTGGGGTTTTATTGTGGGAGAGTGGATCATCCCTACTTCATCATCTGAAACACTAATGACAGATGTTGCTTCTCTATTAACGCATGCATATTTTTTATATGAAAAGAAGCACTACGACGATGCCATTATTCTTTATGAAAAAATTATAAAATTGAAGCCCGATTGTACAGAAGCTTATGTCAATAAAGGGGTTATTCTTGCCCAATATAAGGAAAATTACAAAGAGGCAATCTCTGATTTTAATAAGGCATTAGAAATAGACTCAAAAGATGTTTTGGCATATTATAATCGAGGAAATACCTGCAGAGTAAAAGGTCAATATGATCTTGCTATTTCTGACTTCAACAAATCTTTGGAAATGAACCCGTTTCATGCTGAATCTTTCTATAGAAGAGGACTTTCCTATAGTGGGAAAAAACAATTTGATAAAGCTATTTTGGATTATAATATAGCATTAAATTTAAACCCTGGAAACGATGAAGTTTATATTGCTCGAGGTGACATTTATAGTAAAAAAGGCCAATTTGATAATGCTATTTCTGATCTCAATAGAGCACTAGAAATAAACCCAAGAAATGCAAATGCTTTTTATGGAAGAGGAATTGCAAATCATGCAAAAGATTTAATCGTCAATGCTATTTCGGACTATACTAAAGCTTTAGAAATAGATCCAAAATATACTGATGTCTATCTATTACGAGGGTGTATTTATAACAAGAAGGGTCTATATGATCTTGCCATCGCTGACTTCAATATAGCATTGGAGCTTGACCCAAAAGATGCCCTTAAATACTACAATCGTGCGCTTGCTTATTGTATGAAAAAGGATTTTACAAATGCATGGAATGATGTTCATAAAGCGGATGGCTTAGGTTATCAATTTCCACCAGGATTTCTTCAATTGCTTCGAAAGAACTCTGGAAGACAGAACTAAAATTATGGATTTAAATCGTGATTACGATTTAGTGTATTTTTGTGGTCTTTAAGAATATAATTTTGACTTATTAAAGGAGATACGAAAAATGAATATTAAGCAGAATTTTTCATTGTGGTTTATTTTTTGTTTGTTATTTTTGATCGGTTGTGAAACACCTGAATCTAAGTTTAAAAGAGCAGAAATAAACAATTCACTAGAATCGCTTGATGAAATAGTTAGTAATTATCCAAATAGTGAAGTTGCTGAACGAGCAAAGAAAAGATTAACTGAGTTACAAAAAGATATCCATCTTGAAGTTTTGCAAACTAAAATTACAAACGACCCACAACCGTTTCATAATCTCAATAGTTTATTGCAACTCGCAAACAATCCACAATCATCGAAACCAATACAACGTACATTGCCGGAAAACTATGTATATCTAATTATAGAATTTCAAATAAATAATCCTCATAGTAATAAATTCTCGGTTAAAAATGAAGATTTCATTTTAACGGACAATAAACTAGACAAAGGATATAAAAGTTACTTGTTATTTGCTGGTGGATGGGTTTCCGAAGGTAGTGACACTCTATATGCAGGCGAAAGGAAGAAAGTGTTATTTATTATTCCTAAAGAATCTGATGATAGTTTACTTCATTTTCTTAACAAAGATGTAATTCCAATAAATATTTCTAAATCGGTACTAAAGAGAAATCGGCCTGAAACATTTTTAACAACTTTGGAAGAAGCACATGACAGTTATTTTTGGGATTCACGGGCAACAATAGATGTTTCAGCTATTATTAAAGAAAATACTTCTCATGCGATAAAGCAGAAAGAAGCTACTGCTGATGTATATAATGAGATTCAGAATTTAAGCTCGCACAATCCTGCTACACGTACATGTGCTGCTGTAAGCCTTGGTAAAATGGGTGTAAAGGCATTATATGCTATACCATACTTAATAGACACCTTAGCCGATGCAACGCTTATTGGCATGTCAGGCAAAACTTTTCATGAGTCATGCGAGATTGGCGATTCGGTGTGGTTTCCTTCCTATGAAGCAGAAATCGCGCTTATAAGATTAGGAAGCGTTGCGCAAAGACAATTGATTGATGCTTTAAAAGGAGACAATTTAGGTATTCGATGCGTTGGTGAGGGGATACAAGAGAAAACAAAATATCGAAGAATGGGTGATTTAGCCATCCGTATTAAAGCAGCTCAGATATTGGGAACTTTAAAAGATCCCCGATCAATTGAACCATTGATTACAGTACTAAAGGAAGAAAATGCCGATATAAGAACTATCGCTACGGAGTCGTTAATTGAGATAACAGGGCAAAATTTTGGCGAGAATCATGAGAAATGGCAGAAATGGTGGAGTCAAAACAAGGTGGAATGAAATGGGTCACACCTTGATTAGTGATTAAATTGTTGATAATCGGTTAAATCCGGTGGGTCAGATGGGAGGGTCAGATGGGGGTCACACCTTGACAGGTTGTCCGAGAATGCGGCGACAAGTTCTTTAATTTAGCCATAAAAAGAGGGTAATCCGGTTGCGATTGAGAAGTTCAATGATATAATAAAGCGAA
>JANLHY010000669.1 GCA_024653795.1 Candidatus Brocadiaceae bacterium
GTACTTTCAAAAGCAAAATCTGACATTCTTGATGCACAGGCACTTGCTCATCTCTTGCGTACAGACCGCCACCGGTTTAAAGCCCTTGTACCCCTTC
Source organism: Candidatus Brocadiaceae bacterium (assembly GCA_024653795.1). GTDB lineage: Bacteria > Planctomycetota > Brocadiia > Brocadiales > Brocadiaceae > Wunengus. The sequence continues at coordinate 98 of JANLHY010000669.1, forward strand.
CCGAAGACTATCGCCTCCTCGATAGATTCTGTGGCGACCTCCGTAAACTCATTGATGAAAAATCCAGGATCGTTAACCAGACTATCTCCTGCCTGAAGGAATTCTACCCAAAGGCACTGGAACTGTTCTCTCTTAATTCACAAATCTTTATTGATTTCCTCAAGGCTTTTCCTGACCACGATACCTTGAGGGCTTGCAAGAAAAAGACTTTCCTCGCATTCATCAAGAAACACCGCTATCCGTATCCAGGCAAGATCGAAGAACTCTGGGAAACAATTCAATCCTCAACGCTGCAAGCGGACACAGTAACCGCTCGCGCCGGAAAACTCCGACTCCTCATGCTTCTCGATCAACTCGAAAACCTGAAAATCCATTGCACCCACTACGAGCAAGAAATTCAGAAAATCCTGGACACCCTTCCGGAGTCAAACTCAATACAAAGCCTGCCAGGCGTGGGAGACCGCCTTGCTCCTGAACTGGTTGCAGCCCTTGGTCCAAACGGTAAAGACACCCACCACCGATTCCACTCCGCAGAGGAAATTGCAAAACTCTCTGGCTGTGTACCTATTATCAAGCAAAGTGGTAAATGGGAAAAGGTATCTATCCGCCACGCCTGCGTTCGGTCACTCAGGAGGACATTTCACGATTGGGCATTTACCAGCCTTAAATCATCCACCTGGGCGCGGGCTTATTACGATTACCACAAAGCAAGAAACCAAAGCCATTTTACCATCCTACGCAATCTCGGTAAAAAATGGATCAAAATCCTTTTTGCCGTCTGGTCAAAGGGTACTACTTACGATGAAGCTTTGCACATTCAAAACCTCAAGGCAAGAAATATCCCTTGGGCTATGGCTTTGTGATCCCTGATTTTTAAAGACCTTTTAGCTCTTTTTTTCTAAAAGAAAAAAAAGAGCTCGACATAGAATGTCTACATATTCTCATTTCCCTCATATATCTCTTATTTTTTAGGTGGCGGCGGTGGTGGTGGTTTTGGTTTAATCACCTGATTAACAGGTGGTTTATTGTACCCAGCCTTTTCGTGTGTTCCAGTAATTTGAGTTTTTTCACTACCAATTGCACTTGTTCCTTTCTCACTCATTTCTAATTTCTCCTCTTTCTTCCATTGCATTAGATTTATCAATTAAAGTAAATTCAATTGATTCGATATTGTTCCTTTTGACTAAGAACAACCCATGAATTTTCAAATCGATATATTTGCCTTCGTCATCTATCCATGCAGCATTATATAGGTATAAACATCCTTCTTCAGGATTGTTTGAATAATACATAGGCCATCCAAATACTCGTCTACCATCTGCAAGATTCACAATTACATATCTTTTTTGTTCGGTAAATACATCCAACCAAACCGTTTCACGAGCCGTTTTATTTGTTATTTTAAGTTTACGAAGAAGCTTCATATGCATATCTGTTGTAGACAGGAAGCCTAATAAAATTGGAAGAATAATGGAAAGTACAGCAACAGGTATAACAACATTTGAATTATATGAAATTGAGTAAGTGGTCTTATTATTGATTTGGTCTGAATGTAATAAAACAGGGCTTTCTCCATTTACAACTGATATAACCACATAAATAAAAAAACTAAATACAAGTGCTTCTATTATTTTTGAAAGGTTATCTTTTCCTTTTCGTACTACAATGGTGTTAATGATTAAAGAAGATACAAATCCAGGGAGCTTGTCAAGTTTTTAGTTGAAATTTTTTCAGTGGCGTCCATTTTTTCTCCTAAGCAGCGACCTCTGCTGTTTCATTAGCTTGTTCGCTCTCAA
>JANLHY010000685.1 GCA_024653795.1 Candidatus Brocadiaceae bacterium
ACTCTATCAGCGAATTGTTGATTTGATAATGGACATTTTGCGTCAACCATTTTCAGGTATAGGCAAACCAGAACCGCTCAAGCACGATTTAAAAGGATATTGGTCGCGGAGGATTAATGATGAACATCGTTTAGTTTATAAAGTAAATGATGAGGCTGTCATTATTGTCTCCTGCAAGTATCATTATTGAAAAATTGGAACAATGACCATAAAAGCCTAACAAATCACCCCAGCGGACGGCAAAAAACGCCGCCGATGAGTTTGGTGTTCGCTGTAAGGATAAAATTCATTGTGTAATTGAAATACAGGAGGGGTTGATATGATTCGTACAATTGACGCAACAATTGATCAGAAAGGCCATATTCGTTTGTCTGAACCAGTAAATTTATCCTCGTCTTGCAGGGCATTGGTACTGATACTGGATGAAGAACCATTGATACGGGTTAATGAAGAGGCTCTGCTAAGCGAAGCATCCCTTGCAGAAGATTGGAATCGTCCAGAGGAGGATGAAGCATGGCAACACCTTCAAGAGGTTCAGTAGTATTAATACAGCCTGTATAATCCGGAATTGGCAATTGGTGAAAGTGCAAAAATAGCTTAATGCGAAAGTAGTTACAATACGTGACAAGAAGGCACGGCAACTTCTTATACATATCGAAACAGTCTGTGTTTGCCGTTTTATACAGACTGTATAATCATTGTTAGCCGTATAAAAATAATCAAATAACCACCAATTTCTGGTAAAATGAAACAATGGGTAAACATGAGAAGCTCCTGCTTAAGATTCTTAGTGGAACATCTGATGCAAATATTCAATTTGAAGATTTATGCAGCCTGCTGAAACATTTGGGTTTCGATATGAGGGTTAAAGGCAGCCATCACATGTTCAGAAAAGAAGCTGTTACAGAAAAAAGTAATCTTCAGCGTGAGGGCAATAAGGCAAAGCCTTATCAGGTTAAACAGGTAAGAAACGTTATAGTGAAATATAAACTCGGAGGGATTATTGATGTATAGATACGAAATTATTATTTACTGGAGTAATGAAGACAATGCGTTTATAGCAGAAGTACCTGAACTTCCTGGCTGTATAGCTCATGGAGAAACTCCTGAAAAAGCATTAAAAAATGCTAAAGAGGCAATTCAATTATGGATTGACACAGCTAAGGAGTTTGGCGATCCCATACCTGAGCCTAAGGGAGAAAGATTGATATTTGCTTAAAATCAAATATTCTAACCGTCCGGGAACTCCTTAGCTATCGCGGTGTAAAAACGACGATCTACACCCATGTTTTGAGCAAAGGAGGTTGCGGTGTCCGAAGCCTGGTTCTTGGGTTGTAGAGCGGATATACCGTCTGTATAATCCGGAATGGGCAATTGGCGAAAGTGCAGAAATAGCTTGATGCGAAAGTAGTGACAATCCGTGACAAGAAGGCACGGCAACTTCTTATACATATCAAAGGAGTCTGTGTTTGCCGTTTTACACAGACTGTATAATCATTGTTGTTGTTGCATACAAGGAGATTAAAAGGTGACGAATTGGGTTGTATTCATACTCGATAAAATTGTCCTAGCGCTCCTATTTGGAGTGGTCACAAGCGCGATTTTTTTTCTGATCCTCTCGCGATTCCGACCTAAGATTGACATTTCACCTAAGATTGCACATGGTTTAAGCACAAAGACAGGAGAAACAATATATCGAATAAAAGTGATTAATAGAACTCGTTCCCCTCTTACTGACATCAAAGCCCAGCTCCATATTTACAAGAATTATCAAACCGGCACTGGTGAGATTTGGAAATCAGATGAAATAGCACTCAAGCGATCTGATCCAATCAGTATTGATAGGTATGATAAGAATGATGCAGATGCCAATTATGCTTTTAGATTCTTGACATATAATGATCTTAACATCACGTGGAACGATGACAGTGTTCAGTTTCTGAGGTTCCGTATTTTTGCTAGGCATTCTGTGTCGGGCTTCGGCGGCTTCTTTCTTAGAGATTACCGTTTGAAAAGAAATTCCATTATTGATGGTGACTTCTCAAAAGGTGATACATTCGAAATCGTATGAACAACCTAACAATGGGCGGCAGCGGACTCGCAAACTCGCCGCTGAGCCCAAGCGTTATCTCCTATGTGATTAAAAAAATGACAGTGAATCCAGAATGGAAACAATTTGAAAGGCTCGTCGCTGCAATTCACCATGCAGAATCGCAAGGAGCTCTTGTAACTTGGAATGATACGATTCAAGGTAGGCAATTTGATGTAACAATAAGATTTAGATATGGATTACATGATTACTTAACAGTCATCGAATGTAAAAATTATTCAGATAGAGTTACAGTAGAAAAAGTCGATGCTTTTGTAACAAAAGCGAGAGACGCAAAAGCAAATAAAGCAATTATAGTTTCAGTAAATGGATACCAGTCAGGTTGTTTTGAAGTGGCAATAAGGCACGGTGTTAAGCTTTTAACTTTAAATGAAACAATCAAGACCGATGTCAAGGAGCTTGTTGCCGAGGTTACCCCTGCGTTAAATGTGTATGATGTCCGCTTAGTAAATAGGACTTCAGGAAAAGAAATAATTTTAGAAGACGAAGGAGGCAGGCTTCATTATTTAATGAATCATACAAAATTAGAGTCAAAAGGGGAAACCAAAAGTCCCAATCAATTAATCTATGAGTGGCAATTATCTACTCCAAAGCTATACATAGATTCCGAGAACATTATTGCAATTCAGTTACCTGAGGAGACAATGGCCCATATACCTCATGAATCATCTCAACTGGTCGAAGAATTTAGGTTTAAATGCAAAGTCATAGAAGCATTTATATCAAAGCAACCATTCTTGGATAACCACATAAGAGAAGGATGTGCAACTAGTTATGAATTGTGTGATGAGACAGGCGCAGTAACACACGAGATTCGTTTATCAGATCTAAAATTAGGCTTTGACACAAAATTAGAACCGGGCAAGTTTTATGTAACGCCAAGTCTTCACAATTATTACTATTGCGAGAAGATAGATGGAGATTCAGTATCCTGGATTCTAGTTGAATCATATCAACATGGTCATTTGCTTAGAGCCCACTTCATACAAGACATTAAATATTCACATCATTATGTAGAGGTTAAAGATAAGAAAAGAATTGCAAGACTTCTTAAATTACTAGAAGAATTGAGAGGCTTTAAGAGCTAACAAATTGATGGTCTTGAACGAGAGCCATCGGTGACTGTTTGGCTTTTTATTGCTTTTATAATTCCAAACAGCTTTTTAGCCTGTTAGTACTATACAGGCTCTAGTCAGACATCACGACGTTAGACGGAAACACTATTCTTAAATAGAAAATAAGCAATGTCATCGCACAATAAAATAATTGAAATTCTTAAAATCATCATCGATGATGAACGACATTATAGAAATATGTTTCAATCTAGGATTTCATACCATACAAGTATAATTCTAGCATTAATAGGTCTTATTGGTGCACTAGCAACTATAGATAATACCCCAATCAATTATTTAATTTTATCTTTTTTGGGCTTTCTTGTATCTGCTATAGCAAAACATACAATTTCTGCAAATGAACGAATATATGATCACTTTATTGAAACGATACGTGCTCGTGAGAAAATCGAGTACTTCTTAGGAATGCGAGATATTTCCAAAAATAAGGAAGCGCAAAAGGATGAGCCAATAGATATCACAATGACTATTGGCGATGATCAATCTAATAAATACTGGCCTTATCAGCATTTATTCATAGGAAGCTGGGTGCCAAATGAAAAAATGCCTGGATATTTTTATAAGACAAAAAAGCTATTTAAAAAATTTAGGCTAATGGGCATTGGTATAGGTATTTTCTTCTTAATACTAGAATTAAAAATATGGTTTTTTAGGTAAATAGTGGGAACAATTTTAAATAACGTCTAACAAATCGCTCCACCTGACCGCTATTCCGCCACGTTCCATAGCAGCAGGTGAGCTTTGTCGTTGGAGGAATACTTAAATAAAACACCTAATATGCCGCCCCCCCCTTTAAGATTATGGTTTACTATGGAAGTCCACAGTGAAATTTAATCCCAAAAAAACAATCTTATTATCTGTTTATATTATAGTCGGATTATGGACTACCTATACTTTTTTCAAAGCAAGCAAAACAGATGAGGTTGTTTTCAGTATTGGGGCAGGAACCAAAGAAATTAGCATCGTAAAAAGCCTCATAGAAGAATTTGAGGTAAGAAATCCTGCCATAAAGGTTAAATTGAACGTCCTCCCCGCCCCTACCGATCAGCAGCACCATTTTTATCTTACCACGCTGGGCGCAAAAACCAGGGAAATTGACGTGATGAGAATCGATACCATCTGGTTCGCTGAATTTGCTTCGGCTGGCTGGTTAGCATCTCTTGAGGGCTGCGTCAATCCAGAAGACCGTGCGTCTTTTATTCCCGTAACGGAAAAGACCGATGTCTTTCGTGGACATCTGTATGCCATCCCCTGGGATGCTAATATCGGTCTCTTATACTATAGAAAGGATTTGTTAGAGAAATATAACCTTGATACGCCGCATACATGGAATGATCTCGTGAAGGCGTGCTTAAAAATATCTTCTCCTGAACATGTTTACGGCTATCTCTGGCAGGGAAAACAATATGAAGGGCTTGTCTGCAACTTTATTGAATTCATCGGCAGTAACGACGGTGGAATAATTGACGATACGGGCAGGATAATAGTTAATTCTGAGCAGAATAAAGTAGCCCTTGGCTTTATGCACGATTTGATATGGGAATATCGGGTATCGCCGCAAAATACCCACAGTGAACTTATGGAGGAATCTTCCAGGCATCTCTTTCAACAGGGCAAAGGCCTGTTTTTAAGGAACTGGACATATGTATGGGAACTATGCCAGGAAGACCCTTTAATGAAAGGGAAGGTAGGAGTTTCTCTGTTACCAAAATTTCCTGATGGGAATCCGGCATCTGTGTATGGGGGATGGCATCTGGCGATTAATGCCTGCTCGAAGAATAAGAAGCAAGCATGGCGATTAATTGAGTTTTTAACCTCACCTGAAGCGCAAAAGGAACTAGCCATGCATTTATCCTGGGCGCCAACAAGACACGCACTCTATAATGACCCGGAACTCATACAGAAATTACCTTTTCTTCCCATAGTAGAATTGGCTTTAAAAGACGTTCAAATCAGGCCAAATCTTCCCTATTACCAATGGGTAAGCGACATCTTGCAAAAACACATTAACAAGGTGTTGTCAAATCAAACAAGCAGCGATGTGGCATTAAGAACCATGAACGCAAAACTCGAAGGGGTTAAAAGTGAATTTAGTGAGAACTAAACTTCCTTATATGTTTTTACTGCCGGGTATAATACTGGTACTGGCATTTAATTTTATCCCGTTTATAGACACACTTATACTATCGTTCAAAAATACGAAACTCATTCTGCCAGAACAAAGATTTGCAGGGTTTGCTAATTATCAGGCAATTCTGACGCACTCTCGTTTTTGGTACTCACTTTTTATTACACTTTCATTCACATTCGTTTCGATATCCCTGGAAGCTATCCTGGGCTTATGTCTGGGACTTATGATGAACCAGCTATCACCCGTTAATAACTTTTTGAGAATCCTGATACTTATTCCATGGACAATTCCAACTGTGGTTACGGCAAAGATATGGCAGTGGATGTTTGACTATAATTTAGGTATTCTAAACTATCTCTTTGAAGTTGTAGGAATACATCAGATTAACTGGCTTGGGAAACCACTTTTAGCCTTCTTTTCTTTAGTCATTGCGGATGTCTGGAAGACGGCTCCCTTTGTGGCCGTCATAGTTTTGGCAGGTCTTTCTGCAATTCCACAGGAAATCTGTAAGGCATCTGTTGTTGACGGCGCAAATAGCTGGCAAAGGTTTCGTTTCATAACCCTGCCGCTCTTATTGCCGATACTGGGTGTAGCCATCCTCTTCAGGGCAATTGATGCCCTCAGGATATTCGACCTCGTGTATGTACTCACGGGAGGCGGACCGGGAGGCTCAACAGAAACCTTATCTGTGTATGCTTACAAACTCTTTTTTTATAAAGGTGACTTTGGACAGGGTGCTGCCACATCCGTAATCGTCTTGTTACTGGTAGCCGGATTTGGCTATCTTTATACGAAAAAATCCTTCAGAGAAGGAATGCGATGAAAATCGGAACAAATTATTTGGGAAACGGACGATATGAATTTGAGAAGTCCTCTCTTGGGAGGGGATTGAGGGGTGGGTAATAAAATAAAAGCCGTTGGGTTTTGTCTTTTAAAACCCAACCTAACCCGACTTTCGCAATTCGCGCCTAAAAACGGTTATTTTTAGGCATGCATAGCCATGCAAGCCTTGATTTTAAAGGAGTGAATTTTCAAAATGGGCTGTAGTGCCGACCTTTTAATATGACCCCTTGTATTCACTGGCTTAGCGGCCTATACACCCCTCGAATTGCGAAGGTCAGGTTAAACGAGAGTGGGGGTTACTCTCTGATTTATTCACCAGCCAACACTTCTGGAATGCCATGGATCGTATTAATCTGTACCGACTCACTGAATTAGAAAAAGATATTTCATTGCACATTGCTAAAGAAGAAAATTTAGCACAATACGCAAAAGGAAATCCTTCAGAATCTACAGAGAGAAGTTCTTTCTCATCTGAAAAATAACCCAAAAAGAGGGTAATACATCCTTGTCGTTATAACTCACACAGACAATAGAACATCAATTTTATTTCATAACTTGTAAACTGGGGCTAGAGAGAAACCATTCAGGGTTTTTCGTTGGAATAAATTGAAGATATAGAATATAATTACATTTATATATTTTGCGGCAATCAATAAATTAGGTACGTTGCGATAAATTCTGTGAAAAATTTACTTACATAAATGTTATCAACGTGGAGCAATACACTATGACAAAGACATGGAGTAAGTTGAAAGAGATTATTAAAAAAGACCCCCGTTATTCATTACAAGCCTATCAATTTGTATTTGAAGCCCTTGATTACACCACAAATATGTTAGGTAAAAACCAACATAAAACAACCGATCAGGACCGCCACGTAACGGGAAGACAGCTTTTGGAGGGTATCAGACAGTATGCATCAAAGCAATTCGGCTTTATGGCTTTAACCGTATTTGAAGAATGGGGCATAAACCAAGACGCAGATTTTGGAAATATCGTATTTAATTTAGTGGAAAACGGTCTTATGGGAAAGACTGGAACAGATTCCAGAGATGATTTTAAAAATATTTACGATCTCAAAAAGGTCTTTGATGAAGAATTCAAATTCGATGGGAGTTATGACATTCGGCTTTCGCTGAATGCCTTGGGAATCAAGAAAAGATAATTACTCAACATCTTTTACACAGCGAAAACCGACATTGTTATCTTTGCCATCAGGATAACTGCAACTTCGATAGGCGCTTCGCAGAATATAATGGTGGTTTACCCACGACCCGCCCCTTACCACGCGAAATTTTCCTTCCTCATACCAATCTT